>JBGPUH010000125.1:0-6834 GCA_041491025.1 Methylomirabilis sp. (SeqCode) | reverse complement strand
GACCGCGAGCGACCAGTTCGATCGAGTCGGCCACGACCTCCCGGCTGACCAGCGAGGCCTTCATCCCCTCGGTTCCCATGGCGATCCCGTCGGAGATGGAGATCGTGTTGTACTCGATCGGCGTCCCTCCGGCCGCCCGGATCCCCTCCTTCACTCGCTCGGCCAGCGCCCGGTGATTGAAATTGCAGGGCATCACCTCGATCCAGCAGTGCGCGACACCGATGAGCGGACGCGCAAGGTCCTCGTCCTTGAAGCCGATCGCCTTCATCATCGCCCGAGCCCCGGCGCGATCGGGTCCCTCGAGAAGGGTGCGGCTCTTATGCCTTGGGTCGAACGTCATCGCGTGCTTCTCCCTGGCGCTTCCTTATCATGGACCAGAGCTGTCGCTCACTGGCGGGTGAGGCTGACCGAAATCCCCTGCCCCAACAGGATGGGCGGCGTCCTGCGGTCGGTCGAAAGGAGGTAGAGTTTCCCCTCCTCTGTGACCACACCGACGTATTGTGCCGACACCGAGAATGGGCGATTGGCCACCCGGATCACCCCCGCCGAAATATCAACCGGGTTTGCTCCGATGTTTTCCAGCGGCACACCCCACACCTTTTTGTTGGCGGGATTGTACCAGACCAGCAGCTCGCCCGTTGAGGCGAGGAAAACCGAACCGGTATGCGCGCCAGTCCTGAGCGCTTCCAAGCCCTTGGCTTCGTAGACGGCCTTGACCTGGTCCGGGTTGCTCAGGGACCGAACGACCCAGAAGAGGTGCCGCTCGGTGATCTTCTGAGCCGTCACGTCGTACCCTTCCAGTGTGATGAGGCGTTCGTCGGGCCGTGTCACAAGGGTGAAGTCGAACAGGTTGAACCGCTGGACCCGCGATCCCGGGTCGCGCGCTAACTTGATGATCGGGAAGACCATCTCCGGGGGCGCCTCAACCACTGCCCTCAGCCCCGTCCCATCCAGACGCATGTGCGTGAAGGCCCGCTCCTTCGGGGTGGCCTGGACGCTGAAGACAAGGGTGTTCTCAAAGATTCCCATCTTCTCGTAGGCCTGTCCCGAGACACTGCCGGTGTTGGCCACAACGGCCCGGAGCGGCCCCGTCGGAAGGTCATAACGCCGAATCTCCTTGTTGAACCCGAAGAAGAGGGCGTACCTCCCTTCGATGTTGTACCGGGCGACGATATCGATTGATCCGGTTGCCGGAGAGATCTTTTGCTTTCCTCCGGTCCGCAAATCAACAAGGACGAGGACCCGTTCTCCCCCGGTCTCCGAAAGGTAAAGCAGATTATCGTCGTCGAGGAACTTCGGCGAGAAGCTTCTCGCAGTTGACAGTTCGTCCGAGAAGTTCCGCCTGGCACCCACGATGTTGCTCAGTTCATCGAGCTCCACGACCAGCACCTGCTCGAGCCCGGTCGTCGTCCCGCCGGTCACATAGGCCAATCGCTTGCCGTTAGGCGACACGGCGACGTCTGAGATCAAGCCGGACAGACCCGGGACACGCACTGGTCTGGTGCTGTCCGCGTTCTGGACCAGCACCGATGTCATCCCCGGTGCATCCTGAACAATGTAGGCGACCTTTGACGTCCCGGTGGTCGCGCACCCCGAGCTGAACAACATCCCGACGATGAGCCCGCACAGGGCACGGGCCTTGCCATGTGGCATAGCCGACCTCCTTATCACTGCGTGAGAATCGCCCACGGTGAACAGCTTCTCCTCGTTCGCATCAGATTATAGGAGAGATTCTTGTCCGGCACAAGAACGCGTTGGAGGATTCATCGCCAACTCAGCGTCTCTTTGCTGTCGGGCCACTGCCAGATCTGCCAGTAGTGCGTCGGCAGCGGCTTCGCCACTATGGATCACGTCGGGGATGCCGACTCCGCGGTACGCGTTACCGGCGAGTTTAAGAGTTGGCCATCGGGTCAAGGCTTGTTCCAGTGCCGCCAACCGATTCAAGTGTCCCACGTGGTACTGCGGCATCGAGCGCGGGTGTCGCGTGACGTCGCTCCACAACGGGGCCGCTCGAATGCCCAGCAGCTCGTCCAGGTCGCGGCGAACCGCGCGCAACAGCGTCTCGTCATCCCACTCGACTATCTCCGGCTGCAGTGCGCCCCCCGCGAATGCTCGTAACAGGACGTGGCCTGCCGGGGCGCGTTTCGCGAACTTCACGCTGCTGAATGAGCAGGCAATGATGGTGCGCCCCTCACAGGCGGGCACGACGAATCCAAACCCGTCGAGCGGATGGGGGATTTCTTCCCTCCGATAGGCCAGGTTGACCGTCACCGAAGACGCATACGGGATGGCCTCCAACTCGGCGGCGAGTTCGGCATCAAGGTCACGCGTCACAGCGGCGGCCTGGAACGCCGGGATGGCGAGAATGACCCCGTCGGCTTCCAGGTTCGTGTCGTCCCCCAGTCGCAGGGTCCAGCCTTTCTCCTCTCGCGCGATCCCGGCGACGGGGCAGCGCGGTCGCACCGTCCCTTCCGGCAGCCGCTTCACCAGCGCATCGACAAGGACTTGCAGACCCTGGTCCAGTGTGGCAAACAGGCTGTATCGTGGGCCACTATCGGCTTGGCGCTCACGGGGGGTGCTCGACTGCTGGCGTCGCAGGGCGAGGATGAGGCTGCGATGCCGCGCTTCCATCTGGAGGAACTGGGGCATGGTGGCCCGCAGGCTTAATCGCTCCGGGTCTGCGGTGTAGATACCGCCGATCATCGGTTGGGCCAGCCAGTCCAGGGCTTCCTGCCCGAGACGGCGCCGGACGAACGAGGCAAGGCTTTCGTCGGGTCCTTGGTGACCCCGCGGCAGGAAAAGGTCCAGGGCGGTTCGGGCCTTGCCGTGCCACGACAGCAGGCTCGACCGAAGAAACGGGCCGATCCGCGTTGGCGCAAGCAGCAAAAATCCCTCCGGCAGGGGATGTAGCCTTCCGCCACGGACCACGAACGTCCGACGGTTGGCATTCGTGGTCCCGATCAACCGGTCGCTCAGGTCGAGGCGTGTGATGAGATCCAGGGCCCACGGCTTGTGAGTGAAAATGGTGTCCGGTCCCGATTCCACGATGAAGCCGTCGCAACACGTCGTGTTGATCACGCCCCCCAGACGCGGACCGGCTTCCAGGAGCAGCACCTCGCAGGTCAACCCTTCGGTTTGGCGACGCTCCAGCAAACGGTGCGCAGCGGCCAGGCCGGTGATGCCGCCGCCGACGATGATAATGCGCTGCAATCCGGTGTTTCGCTCCATGACCCTCAACTATCCTTGGGAGATGGTTGCATGCGCGGCCAGTGGTGGGCCGCTCAACCGAGGCGAACGCGCTGACGCACCAGATCCGCCAGCGCCCGCATATAGAGGGGATGATCGTTGACGGTGCTGGCGCGTCGCAGGTCGATCCCCAGCTCGTCGGCGACCGCCTTTGCCTCCACATCGAGATCGAACAGCACCTCGACATGATCACACACAAATCCGATGGGTGCCAGGACCACTGAGCGAATTCCCTCGGCCGAGAGTTCCGTCAGGACGTCACGCACATCAGGCTCCAGCCAGGGCTGCCGCGGATCACCGCTACGGCTCTGATAGGCGAGCGACCACCGGGGGTGGCCCAGTGCCTCGGCAACGAGTCGACAGGATTCCAGGAGCTGCTCAACGTACGGAGAGGCGGCCGCCATCGGGGAGGGAATGCTGTGGGCCGTAAACACCAGCGGTGTACTGCGCCGGCGCTCGGGAGGGATCTCTTGCAGCCGATGGCGTATCTGGTCGACCATAGCCGCGATGAAGTCCGGATGGTTGTAGCAGGGCTGGGCGTACTCCACTCGCGGCGCTCCGGGCCCGGCGGCCTGCAGCGCGTCGGTGACCGCCTTCACGTATTTCCCCCAGCTCGCAGCCCCCGAGTCGTGGGCAGCCATGATGATCCCGATGACGCGCCGCACTCCATCTTGCATCATCTGCTGGACCGCCTCGCCCACCAGGGGATGCCAATATCGCATCCCCACGTAGACTGGAAGCCTTGGCCCCTCGCGGTCGAGCAGCTCTGCCAAGCCCTTCGCCTGACGGAACGTCAGCTCGTTGATCGGCGACCTGCCGCCGAGCGCTTCGTAGTGATGGGCGACTTCCTCCAGACGGCCTGGCGGGACCGGGACGCCCCGGAGCACATTGCTCAGGAATGGACGGATCTCTTCCGACTTCGTAGGGCCTCCAAACGCGACCATCAAGACGGCATCGAATGGCTCGGCCATCTCACCGCTGCGTCGCTTCGTGAACGTAGTCGATCAGAGCGCGCAGGTGGTCCACCGGAGTTTGCGCCAACACCCCATGGCCGAGATTGAAGATGTGGCCGGGGCGTCGCGCCGCGCGCTCCAGAATCCGGCCGGCCTGCCGTCGTATCTCGTCGGGCTCAGCGAAGAGCACCACCGGGTCCAGGTTGCCCTGCACGGCCACCTGGGGACCGAGGCGGGCCCAGGCCTCGGCAAGGTCCACCCGCCAGTCCAGCCCGATAACATCTCCGCCGGCATCCCGCATTAGCGGCAAGAGCGTGGCCGTGTCTGTCCCGAAATGGATGACCGGCACTCCCGGCGTCAGGCGCGCGATCGTTCGACGCGAGTGGGGCAGGACAAACTCGCGATAATCATCCGGACTCAGACACCCGACCCAACTGTCAAATAACTGCACCGCCTGGGCCCCCGCACTGATCTGGCCATTGAGGTATTCCGCCACTGCAGCGGACAGCCGTTCCATCAGGTCGTGCCAAGCCGCCGGATCCCGATACATCAGCGTCTTGGTGTGTTGGTATTGGCGCGACCCGCCCCCCTCGATCAGGTAGGAGGCCAGCGTGAACGGCGCGCCTGCGAACCCGATGAGAGGAATCGCGGGGGGGAGGGCCGCGCGCGCGAGGCGCACGGCTTCGAAGACGAACGATAGTGATTCCTGCGCGTCAACGGGCTGCAGCTTTTTCACGTCGGCCCCGGTCCTCACGGGGCGATGGATGACCGGCCCATCGCCCTTCGTGAACTCCAGTCCGATCCCCATCGGCTCCACCACCAGCAGGATGTCTGCGAAGATGATGGCGGCATCTACCCCGAGTCGTTCGGCAGCCGTGACCGTTACCTCCGCCGCCAGATCGGGGCGGTGACACAGCTCCAGGAACGAGACCTTGGCCCGAATCTCGCGGTATTCCTGAAGGTACCGCCCGGCTTGCCGCATGATCCAGATCGGGGTGTAGGGAGTTGACTCCAGGCGACACGCTTTCAGGAACGGGCTCTCCCTCAGCAGGTCTGCGCCTCGATCCTCCCGCACCTCGCACCTCGCACCTCGCACTGCTCTCGCTCTCTTGATCCGCCGAAATACGTGCGCATGACGCACGGCCGTGACGACCAGATGACCCATCTTGGGGTGTTCCGGCTCCAGGTCCACAACTAGGTCATGCTCACGCAACGCCTCGCTGCACATGGGACCGATCGACGCGACGACCGTGTCCCGCAACGCTGCCCGCAGTGACTCCTCCAAGCCGGATTCGCCCGCTACCTGAAGGAGGTGATCTACCTGGACGGAGGTGGTAAAGAGGACCAGATCGATCTGGCCCTCGATGATGGCCATGATCGCCCGACGCAGCGGCCCGCAATCTTCTGGCAGTGCCCACCGGTAGACCGGGACTCGCATCACCGAGGCGCCTTTCGCCTCTAAGCCTGCAAGCAGCTCCGGGTTGCCGCGCCCATACTCCTGCACCGCCACGCGCCGACCCGACAGCGGGATCGCGGCTTCGTCGATCGCGCTCAGGATCTCGCGCCACGTATTGGGCTCGGGTACGGCCACCGCAATCGGGACGCCCAGCTCGCGCAGCACTGCCTGAGGTTTTGGGCCGCGGACGATCGTTGGGATTCGGCCAAGGGCCGCGAGGAACTCTGCCCGCGGAAAGGCGGTCTCCACCGCGGCAACCAAGGCGCGGGTGCCGACCCCTGTGAGCAGCACCACCACATCGATCCGCCCGGCCAATAACTCTTTGGCGAACTCCAACGCTGCGGGGTTCTCTTCCAACGGGATCTCGCGCACGGCCGGCGCCGAGATCGGGAACCCTCCATGCCGGCTGATCATGTCGGCCATAGCGGTGGCCATGCGACTTTCGAAGGTCACCACCTTAAGCTCGGTCAACCCGGTTATCGTAGGAGCGACTACCTGCACCATCGGATATCTCCCCAGCAGTCCGTCAGCCGCGTTGATGGCCTCATTCACTCCGTGTTGTCGGAGAGGCAATCTATAGTATACGTGCAGGGGTTCGGAAGCGCCATACCAAATCCACCGCTCCCACGGATCACCCGGGTCTTGGGAACCGGCCTCGGCGACTTTAGTCTTGACTTGGGAGAGAAAGAAAGATATCAAGCCGTCCTGAGGGTTGTTGGGGGCCAAGACGCATCATAGGGGGACCTGGACCTCCCGTTTCACAATCACGTAGTGACGAGCCCAATGAGAGACCTGGACTTCCGGGCAGCCGCTTTGGCACTTCTTCTGGCTGCCCTGTGGGGGGCCAACCCCGTGGCGATCAAGATCGGCCTGGTGGATGCCCCCCCGCTTCGGCTTGCCTGGATGCGGTTTGTCCTGGGCGGCCTGTTGAACCTTGCATGGGGTGGGCGGACAGGAGCGCTCGCGACTTTGAGGGTCGAGCGGCACGAGTGGCGCCCCCTCGCTGTCCTGGGCGTCCTCTTTACGATTCAGATCGGGCTGCTGAACATCGGCACGAACTTCACCACGGCCAGCCGCGCCACGGTGCTTCTGAACGCCTACACGGTTCACACTGTCGTCCTTGCACATTTCCAGATCCCGGGCGATCGGCTGACCGCCAGGAAGCTCTTAGGCACCCTG
>JBGPUH010000124.1:0-6843 GCA_041491025.1 Methylomirabilis sp. (SeqCode) | reverse complement strand
GCTCCAGAATGTGTCCGATGTCACATTAAAACTCATCGCTGTTTCTCCACCTTCAGGCGAATGTCCCTCAATGGGTCTATCGCTCGATGAGACTTACAGGTGATCGGCTTAGATCAAAAGGCGGTTGGAGCGGATACCCCTCTGCCCCAACCGCCAGCCCTGATCTGTCAGCGCTAAATCGCGGCCGCAGGCTCCTTGCCAGCGATCAGGGTGTGGCCCTTAGTGAAGCGGCCGGCATGGGACTTCTCCGCCTTGGCCAGGGTTTCGAACCATTCGGCCAGCTCCTCGAATCCCTCGGCCCGCGCGGTCTTCGCCATCCCCGGGTACATCTCCGTATATTCATAGGTCTCACCCTCGATGGCCGACATCAGATTCTTCTCGGTGCTTCCGAAGGGAACCCCGGTCACCGGGTCGCCCACCTGCTTCAGGAAATCCATATGGCCGAAGGCGTGGCCGGTCTCCGCTTCGGCAGTGTCGCGGAAGAGGCCCCCGATGTCGGGGTAGCCCTCGATATCTGCCATGCGGGCAAAATACAGATATCGGCGGTTTGCCTGCGACTCGCCCGCAAAGGCGTTCTTCAAATTTTCATGGCTCTTGGTCCCTTTCAGGCTCTTTCCCATGGTTCTCTCCTCCTTGAACGTTAAAGTGTTTGACCCAGCCCTACTCTTTCACACGGCTGGCCATGAATCCCAGCTCACTCTCCCGAATGCGTTCGTTCTATCTCGTGTTCCCTTCACCCCTCCTCGCCCCTCTCCCTCAAAAAGCGGTGACAGCACGCCTCAATGAGCGGGCTGTCTTGACGCTTGACAGTCGGCACAGTAGCCAAAAAACTCCACTCGATGACCCACGACCTGGAACCGATCCTTCACTGCTTGGGGGGGCCTTACCCGTCCAAGGGCGGGGTCAAAGACATCAACGATCCGCTTGCAGAGAACGCAGATCGCATGATGGTGAGGCGCCGAGTCGGTCTCGTAACGGGCGGCTTCCTGCCCATGGCTGACGGGTGAAACGATCTTCATCTCCACCAGCGCCTCCATGATCTGGTAGACGGTGTTCAGCGACATCATCGGAAACCGCTTCCGGACCTCCTGGTAGATCTGATCGACCGTTGGGTGGCCGCCGCGCTCGCAGAGGACTTCGAAGACCGCGACTCGTTGGGGAGTCACCTTCCGACCCGATCCCCTGAACCGTTCTGTGATCGTCTTCACGGACAGCTTCATTGTGCCAATCCCACTGCTCCCGCCTGCCGGTCACCCTGAGCCTGATCTAAACGAGAATGATTATTACTAAGGATTTATTCTTTGTCAAGTCAAAAAACCACCCCATCGTCGCCATGTACCGTCGCCCAAGTAATGAGCACCCAGATGCTGGTCTGCCCATTTCACGGTCAACAAAGGGGAGAGACGCCGCCCCATTGGATGGGCCCCTTCACGACCATGTGAAATTATTTGACGCGAACTTATGGTACGTTGCGAGATCTCTGGCTATCCGAAACCTTGCTCACATGCTGGCACGGAAACTGCTCCCTGCAACACATTGCGGTTTCCATACATAAATGTCGTTCGCTACTACCTTAACGTGTCTGTTTCGTTCTCCAACGCGGAAGGAGGGGTACCTGTGCCAAAACGACCGCTGGTAAACGCCTCGATCCTCCTGATTTTCTGGGGAGCGCTCCTGATCATTCCGGCAATTGTCCTCGCCCAACAAGCATCGTCTCCTGCAGCCGCCCCAACGGCGCAGGCGCCCGAACCTGCCGCCCCACCCCCGCCAAAGGTCGACTCCGGTGACACTGCATGGATGCTCACCTCCTCGGCATTGGTCTTGCTGATGACGGCGCCAGGGTTGGCCCTCTTCTACGGTGGGCTCGTCCGCCGGAAAAACGCCCTCGCCACGATCATGAACAGCTTCATCATCCTGGCCGTGATCACCATTCAATGGGCATTATGGGGCTACAGCCTCGCGTTCGGGCCCGACAAAGGGGGAATTATCGGAAGCCTCGCGTGGGTCGGGCTCCGTGGCGTTGGCTTGGAACCCAATCCAGACTACGCGGCCACCATTCCCCACCAAGCCTTTATGGTCTATCAGATGATGTTCGCTGTGATCACCCCTGCGCTCATCACCGGCGCATTTGCAGAACGGATGAAGTTCAGCTCGTTCCTGGTCTTCACCATTCTCTGGGCGACCTTCATCTATGACCCACTGGCCCACTGGGTCTGGGGAGTCGGGGGGTGGATGCGCAAGCTGGGAGCCTTGGACTTTGCGGGCGGAACGGTCGTTCACATCAGTTCCGGCGTCTCGGCCCTGGCTGCTGCCCTCATTGTCGGCCGGCGCCGCGGTCACCCGCAGGAGCCGATGGCCCCCCACAACCTCACCATGACCGTCACAGGCGCCTCGCTCCTCTGGTTTGGCTGGTTCGGCTTCAACGCAGGGAGCGCCATCGCAGCCAATAAGCTGGCCACGAGCGCCTTTGTGGTGACGCACCTCGCCACGGCCGCCGCGGCCTTGGCCTGGATGTTTACGGAATGGAGCTCCAGGGGCAAGCCGACCGTCCTCGGTGCGGCTAGCGGCGCGGTCGCCGGGCTTGTGGCGATCACGCCGGCCTCCGGGTTCGTCGGCCCTATGCCAGCCATCATTATCGGAATCGGCGCGGGGGTCTTCTGCTACTCCGCCTGCATCCTGAAGGCACGGCTTGGGTACGATGACTCGCTTGACGTCGTGGGCGTTCATGGCGTCGGCGGAACCTGGGGCGCCCTGGCGACCGGCCTCTTCGCTTCCAAGGCGATCAACCCAAACGGCGCGGATGGTTTGTTCTTCGGGAATCCTTGGCAGTTGGGGGTGCAGGCGATCGCGATCCTCGTGAGCTGGGTGCTGGCGTTTGTCGGAACCACCATCCTGCTCAAGCTCGTCGATGCGGTGATGGGTCTCAGGGTCAGCGACGAGGAGGAACAGACGGGCCTCGACCTAAGCCAGCACGACGAGAACGCGTACGCCTTGTAAATGCGCCAGGCCATCCCGCGGCGCCTAGTTCGCTTGCCGGATTAGGCGTCGTGGGCTGGCACCGATTTTGAATGGGATGAGAGGCATGGCGATGCGGAACGAAAAGGCTCGACTTGCTCAGAAGACCGTTGGGTTCAGCGCCCTGTACGAAGTGACGAAGATCTTGGGCGATCCGATCGACCTCCAACAAGGGCTTGTCGCTATCCTCAGAATCCTCAACTCATTCATGGGAATGACGAAAGGAACCGTCTGCCTCTACGATCAGAAGCGCCGGGAGCTCAGCATTGAGGCGGCATTCGGCTTGACCGATGAGGAGCGGCGTCGTGGCCGTTATCGGATGGGAGAAGGGATCATCGGAAAAGTTATGAAGCTGGGCGTCCCGATGGCCGTGCCCGATATCGGCAAGGAGCCCCACTTCCTGAACAAGACGCGGGCGCGTGAAGCTCGGGAGCTCCACGGGATCGCCTTCATCTGCCTGCCCATTAAGATCGGTGGGGAGGTGTTGGGGGTTCTCAGTACCGAGCGCCCGTCCAGGGATGCACGGGCGTCGGTGGAGGAGGATCTCCGCGTTCTGACCGTTGTGGCATCTCTGATCGGGCATGCGGTCAAGCTCCGCCAGGAGCAGCAACGAAGCCTTCTCACGTTGGACACGTGGAAGGGAATACGGGAGTTCGAACGAGAATTGGTCATGCGCGCCCTGAAGGAAACAGACGGCATCCAGGTGAAAGCTGCCGCCCGGTTGGGCATCACGCCTAGGCAGCTCGCCTACAAGATGCAGAAGTACCGGATCATCAAAGAGTTCAAGGTCGAGGGGTAACCAGCACCACGCTCGGTGTCCTTGCACAACGCTCTCCCTCAGGTCCAGCCCGATTTGCACACGTCATAGTAGCTTGCTGCGCCATCGCCAGATTTGACCATAGCGATGTTTTGCTGTAGTTTGCATACACTGTTGATATGGCCGTCTGCAATAGCAAGCGGATAGCGAAAGGATCACGAAAGCGTCAGGAGATGCGACGGAATCTGCCTCATGCGTTGTTCCTGGGAGCGATCGGCCTTCTGTGTGCCACGCTGGCGATCGGGATCGTTCCGAGAACACGCGGCGTGTCGGCCATCGACGAGCGACCAGCAGAGGGACACCAAGCGCCCGATTTTGCGCTCAAGGCACTGGAAGGAAAAACAGTCCGCCTCTCCGAGCTGCGGAGCAAAAAGGTGGTGCTCATCAACTTCTGGGCCACCTGGTGCCCGCCATGTCGCCTTGAGATGCCGACGATGCAGAAGATCTACTCCGAATACAAGGGAAGGGGATTTGAGATTTTCGCCATCAACATCGAGCCGGATGCAAAGGAAGAGATTCGCGAGTTCATGAAGGAGCTTCGCCTCACCTTTCCTGTCCTGCTCGATCACGATATGAAGGTCACTCGAAAGTACCGTCTCATAGGTCTACCCGTCTCGTTTCTGATCGATCGCCAAGGAATCATCCGCACCAAGGATGTCGGATATCACGACTGGACCGACAAGGAATCCCGGAAACAGGTCGAGAGCCTCCTGAAGTAGCTTCACTCCCGCCATGTGACCTCTTCTGCTCTTCTCTTTTCTCAACTTCGCACCTCGCACTTCGGACCTCGCACATCTCTCCCACATGCGCCACACTTGAGCACCCCGCCCCGCTTCTTGCCTAGAAGATAGCCAATCGCCGGCTCTAGAGATCCTACGATTTTGTAAGCTCATACACTTTATGCGATTACCACTTATTTTGTTCCGCCACCCCCGTCATCGCATTATCTCCGCCTTCTCCTACTAACGTCCCGTGTTTCCGCCACCTTCCAACGCTTCTACTTCGCTCAACTATCAAAGCCGTCGACTGCCAATTCTGTCTGGACGATGGTGGCTCGCTTCTTGCGAACCTGACCGTCGCAAAGTCCCGGAACGCTCAACTATGGATTCCTTGGGAAGGCGCAGCACGGTGGGAGACAAGAGTGCTTAAAGGTTGGGTGGAAGAGATCGAATCAGAAGTGCTGGAGTATCTCCGAGGCCACCAGCCTACCAGTCTTCCCAACCTTGCTTCAGCCCTTCGGATCTCCGAAGCCCTCGCGCTGTCCTACATCGGCATCCTCGCCCGCGAAGGCAAGGTGTCCATCGGCGGCTTGGGAATTCGGGAAAACTAGTGCCGTTCCAACCTGACGGGTCGAATGGTAGGGGCGACCCGGCGGGTCGCCCCTACGAGGCAGCAATGCTCGCGACCGGGCGGAACGGCAGAGTCGCCATCACGTAGTTGGAACGGTACTAGGACCGTCCTGAACGCAAAGGGGGGGAATAGATCATGATGACAAGGCTGCTGCATCTGACGATTGCCAGGTTACTGCTCGGTGGCGCAGTGCTGCTTGCCGCTGCGCTAGGCGCGCAGGGGGCATGGGCGCAAGACGCGAAGGACAAGGAGATCAAGGAGCTGCGGGATCGGCTGGACCGGTTGGAAAAAGAGGTCGGCGTCAAGAAGGAGGCTCCGGCTGCGGCGCCATCCCCAGGCGCTCCCGTAGCGCCGGCGGAAGCCCCCCAGACCATTGGCGATCGGATCAAGACCCTGGAGGACGCGATCAAGAGCACACCTCTCTTGGGCGTGGTGAAAGACTGGCAGTTCGGCGGCCACGTCGCGGTGTCGTACAACTACAACTTCAATGACCCGAAGAGCCAGAACAACGCCTTTCGGGTTTTCGACGACAAGGCCAACCATTTCGATATCAACCAGGCGGAGCTCTGGATCGAGAAACCGACGAGCACGGAGTCGCCTCTCGGCTTTGGCCTCGACTTCTTAATTGGCCGGGATGCCAAGAAGGTCCATTCTTTGGGCCTCGGCATCAGTAGCGGGGACGACCCTACCAAAAGCGATGTCTTCGATTTGCTTCAGGCGTACGTCACCTACAAGGCGCCAATCGGCAATGGCCTCGACCTGAAGGCCGGAAAGTTCGTGACCCTGCATGGCGCCGAAGTCATCCGGCGGACCGGCGATTATCAAGTCTCGCGCTCCATCCTGTTCGGCTTCGCCATCCCGTTCACCCATACCGGGATCATGGCGACGTATCCCTTTGCAGATTGGCTCTCCGTGACCTTGGGAGTGGTGAACGGGTGGGACAATACCGACGACAACAATAACGACAAGTCGGTTCATGGCATGGTCACAGTCACGCCCTTGAAGGATCTGACCGTCACCATCGGCGGCACCTGGGGGGCGGAGGCGCGTTTTGCTGGAGATGACAGTAACGGGCCGAAGCGAGGACTGCTCGATATCGTCGCTACCTACAAGCCGATTGCGCCACTGACCCTTACCTTGAACTACGACTACGGCGAGCAGGACAAGGGAGTCTTCAAAAACCTGGCGACGGGGGAGCTGAAGTCAGCCGTCTGGCAGGGTATTGCGGGCTATGCGCAGTACGACTTCACCGACAAGTTCTCCGTCGGCCTCCGGGGCGAGTACTTCATCGACGAGCAGGGCTTCCGGCTGGGCTTCGCCAGCGCCGATCCCTTCAATCCCGGCACGCCGTTGCGGGTCAATCTCTGGGAGATGACCTTGACGGCCAGGTACAAGCTCCTCGATCACCTTTTCGCAAGTGTTGAGTACCGCCACGACGAAGCGACCAACGGTCGAAAGGTCTTCGATGATGGCGGCCTCGACAGCACCGGGGCACAAAAGAAGTCGGACTCGCAGGACACATTCGCGCTCGAGCTGGTCTATCAGTTCTGACGCTGAACGAGCGTCGCAAACCGGGGTACGAGGATTTCTGACGCGTTTCCACAAAGATGTGGAACACAGGAAGGAGGTACAGAAGCGATGGGGGCAAACAGCAAGCAGGG
>JBGPUH010000123.1:0-6869 GCA_041491025.1 Methylomirabilis sp. (SeqCode) | reverse complement strand
TCCAACTCGATCCGAAGTTCTCTGATGCGTATAACAACCTCGGGTCGGCCTACGTCCAGCGCCAGGAGTACGATCGAGCCATCACAGCCTTCAAGCAGGCCCTGGCAGATCCGGCCTACCTGACCCCCGAGCAGGCCCACCTCAATCTGGGAAATGTCTACGTGGTTGAGGGGAAGCTTGCCGAGGCGATCGTGGAGTTCAAACGGGCGCTGGATGTGTCGCCAGATTTCGCCGAGGCACGTAATCGGCTGGGCTACATCTACCTGGCGCAGGGGAGAACGGAGCTGGCGATCGCCGAGCTTTCACTGGCCCTCAAGCAGGCGCCGCAATTGGCCACTGCCCACCAGAGCCTGGGTTTTGCCTATCTGTTGGCAGGAGAGAAAGATCACGCGAGGCACGAATTCCAGAAAGTGTTGGAGCTGAACGCAACGAGCGAGATGGCGGCCGAAGCGATGCGCCAAATCAAACAGCTCAATCAGTAGCCACTCCGCGGTCAGTGCTCGTCATTGCGAGCGACAAAGGGAGCGCGGCAATCCCATCGTACTCTAACTGAGAGAATGCGGAGACCTCGCCTCTCACGTCCCCTCTCCCCATGTGTGGGAGAGGGCGAGGGTGAGGGGGCCTCCGAAGAGTTGGCAGCTAGCAGGTCTATAGGTAGATGACACAGCAGGTCATCGAAGCACGCGTCGAGCTGAAGGGGCTGAGTCTCGAGGAGATGGAGCGGTACGCCGCCGCTCTTGGCGAGCCATCCTATCGTGGCCGCCAGCTCTTCCAGTGGATCTACCCGCGCGGGTGCAGGCGCATCGAGGAGATGACCGACCTGCCTGCAGCCCTTCGCGCCACATTGGCCGAGCAGGTCTCGATCACCAGCATCGCTCTTCTCGGGAGGCAGGTCTCCCGGGACGGCACGCGCAAGTACCTGTTCGGCTGTCCTGATGGGAGGCAGATCGAGTCAGTCCTGATTCCCGACGAGGGACGGCTCACCGCCTGTCTCTCCACTCAGGTGGGGTGTGCCCTCGCGTGCGCCTTCTGCCTCACGGGGAGGATGGGGTTTGTCCGGCACCTGCAGGTCGGCGAGATCGTCGATCAGGTGCTTGCCCTTCGGGAGGACCTTGCGCCGGGAGAGCGGATCGGCAATCTGGTGTTGATGGGGATGGGGGAACCGCTGCACAACTACGAGGCTACGGTCAAGGCGCTGGCGATCCTGGTGCATCCCCTCGGCCTCGCGTATCCCCCCCGCCGGGTTACGCTATCCACCGTCGGCTTGGTCCCGGAGATCGTGCGCCTGGGCGCCTCTGGGCTCGACGTGAACCTGGCGGTGTCGCTGCACGCGGCAACCGATGCGCTGCGCGACCGCCTGGTCCCGATCAACCGTCGCTATCCGCTCAAAGAGTTGATGGCCGCCTTGAGAGCGTATCCCCTTCCGTCTCGCCGGCAGATCACCTTCGAATACGTTCTCATGGAGGGGGTGAATGACCGGCCGGAGGATGCCCGTGAACTGGCGAAGCTCCTGCGGGGGCTTCGGTGCAAGGTCAACCTCTTGCCGCTGAACGAAGCGCCGGCCATCCCGTTTCGGCGACCCGCGCGCCAGCACGTTGAAGCCTTCCAGAACATCTTGAAGTCGGCCGGCGTTCTTGCCACCATCCGGGAGAGCCGTGGCTGGGACATCTCGGCCGCCTGCGGCATGTTGGCGATCGAGGACCAGAAACAGGACCAGAAACGGCTTGACAGCACTGGGCCGCTGCCCTATCATGGTTTTCGCGGGGTGGAGCAGTCCGGTAGCTCGTTGGGCTCATAACCCAAAGGTCGCAGGTTCAAATCCTGCCCCCGCAACCAATTTTTTCAATGGGTTAGGCGATTTTGCCTAGCCCATTTTTTGTGCAATCTGGCCAGTAGGCCCATAGTAGGCCCATAGTAGGCCCAACTTTTCAATCCTTCAGCCGGAAGCCTTCCGGAATTGCACCTCGCAGTCTCGCGGCGGATAGTTCGAATCCCTTACGCTCCACCAGTTTTCCCCAAGTTATGACTGCTCCAACAGCCGCTTCATGGGCCTACCAAAATCCCCATCAGACTTCCGTTCAATGGGCAGGTTTGTGATGTAACCTGCACCAGCACCGGGGCACTCGCCCTTATCGAAAGGCCGCCAGCAAGGATTTGGAGGCTGCTGAACATGGGGCATTCAGCGTCGGGCTGAGGCAGTAACGCCCCTTGTACCCTCACGACCGACAAATCAATAGGTTAGGCTGACTCCACTCGCTTCTCCCCTCGGCGTCATGGCGTCCATGCCCCATCTGCCAAGGCCCCTGTTGTCTTGCTCACATATGGCGTGCACGAGGTTGCCCCCGTAACCATCCCCACAATCATGCAATTAGCGCGCTGCCCTCGGTTCGAAGGTCGCTCGTAGCAGACTGGCACTGCGCTTGCTCTTGCCTCCGTCATCTGCTGGTCGTCACAGGGGATCGTCATGGGTCCGGGGTGCCATAGCCCTTCTGCCACCACCTGCAATTTGGTCGGCGTACTACTTAGCAACGCCCTCTCGGGGGAACTCGGCCCGAGAGGGCGTTGGTGTTTTTGGCGCGAGCACGGGAAGATAACAGAGGTGGGAGAGGAACGGGTCCCGTGCTCGACGCCACCGCCCTGAACGCGGTTGGGGCAGCATCGGCAGTCCGGCCGCCTAGCTGCCTGGGCCAGCAGGCAGCCGCTCAGCTCTGCCGAGGGGTCACTATGTGAGTGTGATAGACTGCAAGAGGCGGCAGCCTGACGCGGTGCTGAGAGACTCACCCGAGCCGGCTAGCGCCCTTTCAATCCCGGGGATGCGATTCGTTATCCGATCCCCGTGAAGATGCACTAGGCACAGCTCATTAGAACTGAGGAGTGCGCCGGTATCGTGGATATCGCAGACGATGGCACTGTGAGATCCGGAAGGACCGAACGCAGGGTCATTGTGCTGTTCGCGCCCCGAGCGGGGCAAGGAGGAGAGGAATGAAATGCACCGTTTGGTCGAAACAGCGTGGCGTCTGGCTCGTGGCCATCGTTGCTCTGGCCATGCTAGGCCCGACGGCATGGGCCGCTCCGGTGGGCACAGCCAACCTGCCGCAGATTCTGAGTCCGGTAACCTTTCCAGGTGGGGGCGGCGGGTTCCAGCGGACCTTCCTCACGACTGATTCCATCATCTTTATTGCAACCTACTATGACGACAACCCTGCCTGCGCTGGGGTCGCGCCGACGTTTGTGCAGCTCTTCCTCTTCAATGCGCAGGGCCGGTTCATCCAGCAGTTTGATGGGAGCAGTAACCCTGATGCCCCAGGGGATAGGACATTGATCGCATCCATTGGACCCATTGCCTCGATCCCCTTACCCCCTGGTGGTTATGGGTTTACGTTCCTGGTCCGGGACTGCACGAACACGAAATCCGTCGTGGGGCCCGGGATTACAACTTTTAGCGTGTTTGCCCCATGAAGCCACACCTGGGGCGGTTCAGGGTTCGGCAACACCGGAGCGCTGGCGAGAGGTTGATTGGGGGCTACCATCGTTAGCTTTCGTGTCCCAAGGGGCACTGGGAGGAACAGGATGAAACGCGTAGTGGGCTTCAGGTCGGCTTGGTTCTGCCTCGTCGCTGTCGCTGTGTCGGCGAGTGTGGCCTGGGCTACGCCGAAGGGCACGGCCGATCGGCCTCAGGTCATGCAAGGCGCAACCAACAGTTCGGGGCCGCAGAGCACCTTCCGGACAACCGATAATATACTTTTCGAGGCGTATTACTACGACAACAATGCCGCCTGTGATGGGGTCGCGCCGACGTTTGTGCAGCTCTTCCTGTTCAATCAGGAGGGGTTGTTCATTGGACAATTCGACGCGGGTAGTTCACCCGTAAACTTCTTTCAAGATCCCTCAACGAAGTACCGGAGGCTCGGCAAGAGTTTCTCCCATGTCGCGTCGATCCCCCTGGTGCCCGGCGACTACAAGTTCACCTTCCTGGTCCGGGACTGCACGAACGCAAAATCGCTCGTATTGCCCGAGTTCACGGTCTTTAGTGTCGTCGCGCCCTGAGGGCTCGGGCACATCGAGAGGGACTGAGGCGCCATGACCTTAGATTTGTTTGGCGAATCATCTTCTGGGGTCCAGAAGGTCCCGGGGCCGCTCGCAGGCCGGATGCGCCCGGGGAGCCGGGAGGAATTCGTGGGGCAGGAGCGCCTGCTCGGAGAGGAAGAGGTCCTCCACATCGCCCAGGAGACGGAAGAGCTGCCGTCGGTGATCCCCAGGGACCCCCGGGCTCCGGGAAACCGACTCTCGTGTTCTTGCTGGCCGAGCGGGCCGAAACGGCTTTCCCCTCCGGCGGAAAGGAGGCCTTCAGCGGTCTCCGGAGTGCAAATTACACCCCAGTAATCTACACTCGACGAAGTGGAGGTTTGTGATGTAATCTACCCTCCCACCCCGACAGGATGGCTCCCCAAGAAGCTTGACACCTCCGGGCAGGACGCGGTAGAAAGCACCCATCAAAGGTGGTCCTCATGCGCCCGGCTGTCCATAGCCTTTCAGCCAACTCTGGCGATTCGGTCGGCGTGCGACAGAGCACAGCCCTCTTGGATGGACCTCAGCCTGAGAGAGCGTTCGTGTTTGTGGGGCCAGTGTAGAGAGCGAAGCGCTCGATAAGGAGGGAGAAGCGATGCGAAGAGTGATGGTCATGATGGTTGGAATCGTGGCGATGTTCGGATTGCTCTTCGGCCCTCCCCCAAGCGAGGCGGCGGACAGTTGCAGTCTGAGCGGCACCTATGCCGTGAACGGCCTCGGGGAGGCGGCCGGCTTTCTGGAGGCGGTGGGCACCCTGACCTTCACGCCGAACCCCGCCTGCACGGGCGGGACCGTGGGCGGCGCGATCACCCTCCGGCACCAGGGGCAGCCCCCCGCCACCTTCACGCCGGCCGGCACCTACAGCGTGACGAGCGCGGGGGCCGTGACGTTGACCCTGCCCGGCGTCATCGACCTGGTGGGGGTCCTCTCGCTGGAGGGCGGGGGCACGACCGCCAACAGCCTCCACCTGGCGGCGGCATTCACGGCCCCCCAGGTCTTCAGCGTGACGGGGACGCGGACGCCCCCGCTGGTAGGACCGCCCGACCTCACGTGCCCCCCGGATGCGGTGCGGTCGGGGTCCACCTGCATCGACACGTACGAGGCGAGCGTGTGGCAGACCCATAATGTGAATGTCATCGCGAAGATCAAGGCCGGGACGGTGACCCTGGCCGATCTGACCGCGGTGGGCGCGACGCAACGCGGGGCCTCCGGCGCCGACTACGGCGCCGGCTGTCCACCCAGCGGCAACGGCTGCAAGAACTTCTATGCCGTCTCGATCCCGGGGGTGCCGCCCTCGGCCTTCATCACGTGGTTTCAGGCGGCGGCGGCTGCCCGGAACGCGGGCAAGCGCCTGCCGAGCAACGCCGAGTGGCAGGCTGCGGCCCTGGGGACGCCCGAGCCCGGAGGAAGTCCGGGGGCCGAAGATTGTAACACGAGCAGCGGTGGGCTTGACCTGACCGGTGCCCGGGCTACCTGCGTCTCCGACGTGGGGGCCTTCGACATGGTGGGCAACCTCTACGAGTGGGTGGCCGACTGGGTGCCCCAGTCCACGGCGTGTGTCCCGGCGCTGTTCGCGGGCGATGACAACTGCTTGGCGGGGGCGAGCACGACGTCTGGCCCCGGCGCACTGATCCGCGGCGGCTTCTTCCTCGACGGCTCGGCTGCCGGCGTCTTCGCAGTGAATGGGGGCGTCAGCCCGTCGAGCTCGAACGACGGCCTCGGGTTTCGCGCCGCCCGGTAGTCGTCCTTTAGGGCTTTGGGACTTTGCACGTTGATCCTGCGCGGGCGGGGCTTGGCCCCGCTCGCGCAGTGGTGGCGTCTTCGCCCCTGTTTGTATATATAGTGTAGATTACACCCCCGTAATCTACACTTGCCGCAACTCAAGATTCGTCGTCGTAATCTCCACCGACAGCAGGTCAAGCACTTGACAGCTTGCGAAGCCGGTGACATAGTGATCGCCACAAAGGCGATGGCCGAAACGACCCTGGGAAGGAGGAAACCGATGACGCCGATGAAGCCAGCCCCGAAGAAGCCCTACACGAAGCCGACCCTCACGAAGCACAAGGCCCTGCGGGATGTCACTGCCCGTACGGGCAGCACGACATAAGGATAGTACACCACGGATAAGTCCGGCGCCCATTCGGGAGCCGGTCCATAGAGCGTCACAGCTTAAGCGACGATTTCGGCCGTGTTGGCCGCCGGGCTGCAGAGTGCAGATTACACCCCCGTAATGTGGACTCCCCGGAGGGCAGAGTAGTGATTGTAATTTTCATCGACAGCGGGTCAAGCACTTGACAGCCTGCGAAGCCGGTGACATAGTCGTCGCCACAGAGGCGATAGCCGAAACGACCCTGGGAAGGAGGCAGCCAATGAAGTCAGTGAAGCCCACCCCAAAGAAGCCCTACACCAAGCCGACCCTCACGAAGCACAAGGCCCTGCGGGACATCACCGCTGACGGTTTTATGTCAAAGTGAAGCCCACCCCAAAGAAGCCCTACACCAAGCCGACCCTCACGAAGCACAAGGCCCTGCGGGACATCACCGCCTCTAGAGCTAGTGGAGGGTAGTCTTCTGAGGAGCATAAAGACTGAACCGATCCGCTAGGCTCGGTGGAATCCCGTTATGACTGTCCTCGTCCGGCTCCGAGAACGTGAGGGGGCAGGTGATCGTCCGACAGGTTTCGCCCTCGAATTCGTTGCCCCGGCTCTAGCCCCAGATCCGTCTGAACGCCACAACGATCTTTTCCAGGTGTCGGACCGTGAGATCTTGGTGAATGGGAATGGCGAGAATCGTCTTTTTGAG
>JBGPUH010000122.1:0-6903 GCA_041491025.1 Methylomirabilis sp. (SeqCode) | reverse complement strand
GCGAGGGTGAAGGAGTCGGTGCTGGACAATGGGCTCAAGGTCTTGCTGCTGGAAGAGCACAAGGCGCCCGTGGTGACGGTGCACGTCTGGTATCGAATCGGCGCGCGCAACGAGCAGCCAGGTGCCACCGGGCTGTCCCATTTCCTCGAGCATATGATGTTCAAGGGGACGTCGAAGGTAGGAGCGGGCCAGTTTTCGAAGACCGTCCAGAAAAACGGGGGCCGCGACAACGCGTTCACCAGCGACGATTATACCGGCTATTTCGAGACATTCGCCTCTGATCGATTCGAGCTGGCATTGGAGCTTGAGGCCGACCGGGTCCGGGGCCTGCTACTGGATGCGAAGGAGGTGGAGTCCGAAAAGAAGGTGATCATGGAGGAGCGGCGGCTGCGGACCGACGACGACCCCGTCTCCGCCCTGAGGGAAACGATGGAGGCGGTGGCCTTTCAGGTCCACCCTTACCGTCAGCCGGTCATCGGCTGGATGTCCGATCTGGAGGCACTGACGAGGGAGGACCTGGTCCGCCACTATAACACCTACTATCTCCCGAATAACGCCGTGTTGATCGTGGTCGGCGATTTCAAGAGCGACGAGTTGCTTCCAAAGATCCAGCGAGTCTTCGGCGCGATCCCGCGCGGTCCGGAGCCGCCCAAGGTCCGCGCCGTGGAGCCGGAGCAACATGGAGAGCGGAGGCTCGTCCTGAAGAAGGAGGCGGAACTGCCCTTTGTGTTCATGGGGTATCATGTCCCGGACCTGAAACACTCGGATAACTTTGCCCTGGAGGTCCTGGCCTACATCCTGTCCGGCGGCAAGAGCGCCAGGATTTACAAGAGCCTGGTCTACGACAAACAGCTCGCCCTGTTCGCGGGCGGGGGGTACGACCGGGAAAGCATCGACCCGAACCTCTTTTCGTTCTACGCCAGTGTCATGCCTGGCAAGACCGCTGAGGAGATCGAGCGGGCGCTGACGGCCGAGATCGAGCGTCTGAAGGGCGACATCGTTCCGGACCGGGAGCTGGAGAAGGCCAAGAATCAGATCGAGGCCGGTTTCTTGTTGGGGCAGGATTCGGTGTTCAATCTGGCCAGACAACTGGCCGAGTATGAGATCGTGGCGGGCTGGCGCACATGGGAGGCGTACCTGCCGGGCATACGGGCGGTCAAGGCGGAGGATCTGCAGCGAGTCGCGAAAACCTACTTGACGCCGGACAATCAAACGGTGGCGGTGCTCATCCCGACGAAGAAAGAAAAACCATGACTGAGAATGTTGGCCAGGTGATCGCGTCACGCGCGGCACGTCGAATGCGATGGGTTGGTGGGTGGCTCCTCGTGATGCTTCTGCTGCCGGTCGTTGCGGCGGCCGCCCCGTTGGCAGAACGGCAGGTGCTGGAGAACGGGCTGACTGTGCTTGTCGCGAGCAGGCGGGCGCTGCCGATCGTCACGATCAACGTGACGGTGCAGGCGGGCTCCCTCTGGGAGCCGGAGGGGCAAGCCGGTCTCGCGAATCTTGCCGCCCTGCTGCTCACGAGAGGGACGACGACACGGACGGCGGCGCAGATTGACGAGGAGGTGGACTTCATCGGCGCCTCCCTTTCGTCAAGTGCTGGTCGGGATTCCAGCGAGGTGGACCTGACGCTGCTGAAGAAGGATCTGCCGAAGGGGTTGGAACTGCTGGCGGATGTCCTGCTCCATCCGGCCTTCGGTGAGGCTGAGATCGCCAGGAAGGTGCGGGAGACCAGGGCAGCGCTGCGCAAGCGACAGGAGGACCCGGGCGACGTGGCCCAGGAAGCGTTCAACGAGTTGGTCTTCGGTAGCCACCCTTACGGCCGGCCGCTGGAGGGGACCGACGCGTCGCTCTCCACAATCACCAGGGACGCGATTGTGCGGTTCTACCGCGAGCACTGCACTCCGGAGCGGTCGATCATCACAGTGGTCGGCGATGTCGAACCGAAGGAAATCGCACAGCAGCTTCACGCCCTCCTGAACGCCTGGCCAAAGGGGAAGAGCACGGGAGAACGGGCGGGGGACCCGAAGCCGATGCAGGAGAAGCCCGTCGTCAAGAAGATCGATCGGAGCGTAACCCAGGCCAATATTTTCCTCGGCCACCAAGGCATCCGCCGGGATAACCCCGATTTCTATGCCGTGACAGTCATGAACTATATCCTGGGCGGCGGCGGGTTCTCGTCGCGGCTGGTGGAGCGAATCCGTGAGGAGAAGGGATGGGCCTACGACATCCACTCGTATTTCTACCCGGGCCTGGAGCGGGGGGTGTTTCAGGTGGGGCTGCAGACCAAGAATGAGACGGCCGGCGCCGCAGTGGGCGAGGTGCTGCGGGAGATCCGGCGGATGCGGGACCAAGGGGTCACGGACCAGGAGCTCGCCGATGCCAAGGCCTACCTCACCGGGAGCTTTCCGCTGCGGCTCGATACCAACAGGAAGCTGGCCGGGTTGATCTCCACGGTCGAGTACTATAAGATTGGCCTGGATTACGCCGACCGCTACCCGAAGTTGATCGAGGCGGTGACCAAGGAGGAGGTCCTGCGAGTGGCGCGCGCCTATCTTTGGCCTGACCGATATGTTCTGGTCGTCGTGGCTGACCAAGCCAAGGTCGCGCTGCCCGAGTAGGGAACAGTTCAGAGTTCAGAGTTCACTGACCATAAGGAAGATTGTCATGACGGGGACTGGCGAGTCGGTGACCATCTGGGTGGCCATGGGGGCGGGTATCCTGTCTTTTCTGTCGCCATGCGTGCTCCCGATCTTCCCCTCGTACCTGTCCTTCGTGACCGGCCTTTCCTTCGGCGAGCTGTCGGGCTCGGTCGCCAATGCCAGGACGCGCCGCGCGATCATTTTGAACTCCCTCTGCTTCATTCTTGGTTTCTCGGTGGTCTTCATGTCGCTGGGCGCCTCCTTCAGCCTGCTTGGGCGCCTCCTCTTCGACTACCAGCAGATCCTCAGAAAGGTCGGGGGCGTGCTGATCATCCTCTTCGGCTTGTACTTCGCCGGGCTTCTCAAGCTTCCTTTCCTGATGCGAAACATCCGCGTCGAGCTCACGGACCGCCCTGCCGGGTACCTCGGCGCCTTCATTGTGGGGGTCACGTTTGCCGCCGGGTGGACCCCGTGCGTGGGCCCGATCCTGGGCTCCATCCTGCTGTACGCGAGTACGGCTAAGACGGCCAGCACCGGGATCCTGATGCTTGGGGCCTACTCGCTTGGCCTCGCCATCCCGTTCTTCCTCAGCGCCCTGGCGCTCAATCGCTTCCTCGACTTCTTTGACCGGTTCAAGCGGGTGATGCCGGCCGTCACCGTCGCCAGCGGCATCTTCCTGGTGTTCGTCGGCGCCCTCCTGCTGACCAACTATTTCACCCTTCTCTCTGCCTATGCGCTCCGCCTGACGCCCCGGTGGCTCTGGCAGAGGCTGTGAGGCCGACGCCCGCTCCGTTCGCCTCTGCCCTTCCCGCGCTCGTCCGCCTTGCCCTACCGATCGCCGGGAGTAACCTGCTCCAGCGCGGCGTCGGGATCGTCGATGCCCTGATGGTCGGCCGGCTGGGCGCGGCCGAACTGGCCGCGGTCGGCCTCGCTCAACTGCTGATCCTCTTTCTGATGGGCCTCGTTTATGGCCTGGGGATCGGCTGCACCGTGGCCGTCGCCTACCACACGGGGTCCGGAGATCCCGACAGGCGAGCGCACACCATCCGCGCATCCCTCCTGCTCGGCGTCGCGGTTGCCGCCCTCATCACGCTCCTCGGCCTCTCGGGCTCGGGACCAACGGCCCGGTTTCTTGGCGCATCGGGGACTGTCCTCAGCTTGACACAGCAGTACCTGGCCATCACCTGGACCTTTTTCGTCTTCAAGGTCATGCTGCACTTGGCGGCCAGCATCTTCTACGGCGTGGGCGACAGCCGGACACCCCTCTCCGTCATCGTCTTTGTGAACCTGATCCACGTGGTGATCGCCATCCCGCTGGTCTTCGGATTTGCCGGCGTGCCGAGGCTGGGGGTGCCGGGGGCAGCCATCGCCTCGGTGGTGTCGGAGGCATTCGGCGCCATCGCGCTTCTGTTCCTCGGTTGGCGGCACGGGTGGGTGCGTGGCGGGGGACGGTGGAGCGATCCCGAGGAGGTCCGGCGAATCGTCTCGATCGGCTCGCCCGCGATCGGCGAGCGTCTCGTGACGTACGGAATGCAGCTTGCCTATGCCAAGCTGGTCATCGGCTTCGGTGTCGCGGCCTATGCCGCTCACCAGGTGGGGCTGAACATCGAGGCCCTCTCCTTCCTACCCGCCCTCGGATTCGCTCAGGCCGCCACGACCCTTGTGGGCCAGCGTCTTGGCGCGGGGGAGGGGGGTGCGGCGCGGCGCAGCGGGGTGTGGGCCGCCTGGCTTGCTGCCGCGGCCATGTCAGTCATAGGACTCACCTACGTGCTCTTCCCCTCCGGGTGGGTCGCGCTTTTCACCAGCGACCAGGAGGTGCTGGCCTATGGCCGCACCCTGATGTGGATCATGGCGCTCCTGCAGCCGCCCCTGGGGATCGCCCTGGCCCTCTCGGGCGCCCTCCGTGGCGCGGGTGAAACAGGGGTGGTGCTGTATGCGGCCATCATCGGAGGGTGGATCGTCAGGATTCCGCTCGCCTACCTCCTCGGCGTGGAGCTAGGCTGGGGCCTGATAGCGGTCTGGCTGACGATGTGGCTCGACTGGTGGGTACGGGGCGCAATCGTCCTGCTCCGCTTTCGCCGCTTGCGTTGGGCAGAGATCAGGCTATAGATAGAGCAGGACACTCCGTGCGAGGTGCGGCGTGCGAGGTGCGAAGAATCGCGAACATTCTTTCCGGTTTTCGCGTTCAACGGTGGGGCTGGTCTCAAGCGGAGGAGTCGTGTTTCGCCGGGTTGAGTTCCCGCTGCTTCACGATGGGGGTGCCGGCGCGGGGGAAGGCGCGCAAGCGGGAATTCATGGAGCGTGCTGCGTGACCTGCGTTGTTGGCGGCCTTGACATCAATGCCGAATCGCGTTAGAGTCACATGCATTGAGGGACGTGGTTACGGGAGTCTGCGGGAGCAGGCTGAGAGGTCCCGAGGAGAACGGGACGACCGTTAGACCTGATCTGGGTCATGCCAGCGTAGGGAGCGTCCCGTGGACGCCGAAGTCCAGCGCTGGCAATCTATCGCCAGCGTTTTGGCTTTTCGGGGAGGAATATCACATGGTCGCACGAACTGTCCACGCGAACGGGGACTGCGTGACGCAGATGCATTATGCTCGCAAGGGGATCATCACCCCGGAGATGACCTATGTTGCCGAGCGGGAGGGGCTCGAAGCCGAGGTGATCCGGGCCGAGGTGGCCCGTGGGCGCTTGATCATTCCCTGCAATATCCATCATACGGGTCTGGAGCCGTTGGGGATCGGGACGGTGGCCAGGGTCAAGATCAACGCCAACATCGGCAACTCCGCCGTCTCCTCCGACATCGAAGGGGAGCTCGAGAAGCTGAAGCTGGCTGTGAAGTACGGGGCCGACACGGTGATGGACCTGAGCACCGGCGGGAGCATCGACGAAATCCGTCAAGCGATCATCGCGGCGAGCCCGGTGCCCGTGGGCACCGTCCCGATCTATCAGGCGGTGACGGCTGTGAAGCAGGTGGAGGACCTTACCGCCGACGATATGATCGATATGATCGAACACCAGGCCAAGCAGGGCGTGGACTATATGACGATCCATGCGGGTGTGCTGCTGGAACACCTGCCGCTGGTCCAGCACCGTATCACGGGGATCGTCAGCCGCGGCGGCGCGCTGATGGCGCAATGGATGCTCGCCCACAGGAAGCAGAATCCGCTCTATACCCACTTCGACACGCTGTGTCGGATCTTCCGGAAATACGACGTGAGTTTCAGCCTGGGCGACGGCCTGAGGCCCGGGTGTACCGCGGACGCGTCCGACGCCGCCCAGTTCGCGGAGCTTCGGACGCTGGGCGAGCTGACGACAGTGGCGTGGGCGCACGAGGTCCAGGTGATGGTCGAAGGGCCGGGGCACGTCCCGATGGACCAGATCGAGATGAACGTGAGGGTGCAGCAGGAGATCTGCCAGGAAGCGCCGTTCTACACCCTCGGCCCTCTGGTGACGGACATCGCCCCAGGCTACGACCACATCACGTCGGCGATCGGCGCGGCGATGATCGGGTGGCACGGGGCGTCGATGCTCTGTTATGTGACGCCGAAGGAGCACCTGGGCCTGCCGGGCCCGGAGGATGTGAAGCAAGGATGCATCGCCTACAAGATCGCCGCCCACGCCGCCGACATCGCGCGCGGCCGGAAGGGAGCCCGCGACCGGGACGACGCCCTCTCGCACGCCAGATTCAACTTCGACTGGGAGCGTCAGTTCGCCCTGGCGCTCGATCCGGACACCGCCCGCGCCATGCACGATGAGACGCTCCCTCACGACGCGTTTAAGCACGCCGAGTTCTGCTCGATGTGCGGTCCCAAGTTCTGCTCGATGAAGATCTCGAGGCATCTTGAAGAGCTGCACGTCGTCTCGAAGCCATCCTGAGGGGAGGCGGGAGCGATTCGCCGGTGACGAGAGCCGCACCCAGAGGTCCGGCCATGTGGGGGGTCTGCTACGGGTTTGCCTGGGTGGTCCTGATGCTGGTCCTCTTTGCCTTCATGCTGGCGGGGTACAGTGCGCTGTGGGGGATGCGGGGAATGTTCGTGGCCACTGCCCTGCTGCCGGTCTCGACACTGGCCTACCCTGCCGTCGCCTGGTATTATACCGGCGCCTTCCCGTGGCTGTGGACCCTTGGTCTTCTTGCCGCGTTCGGGATGGGCACGGTGATCATGTCCGATTGAAAGGACTTCGTTGATGGAATGCCTGAGCGGCCGCGATGCGATCGTTTTGATCGCGGCCAGCGAGATCGACTCCAACCTCTATTATG
>JBGPUH010000121.1:0-6923 GCA_041491025.1 Methylomirabilis sp. (SeqCode) | reverse complement strand
TTCAGAAGCAGGTAGACGGCCATCACGGTCAGCGAGCCCAGCACCAGCGATCGCGGAAGTGTGTGGGCCGGCCGTTCGACCTCTTCCGCAATGTACGATGCGGCGTTCCAGCCACTGTAGGCGAACATCACCCAGAGCAGGGCGATGCCGAGCTGGCTCGCGCGGCCTGCCGCCCAAAAGTTGCTGGAAGGCTCCAGGAACTGCCAGCTTCCGCGACCAACCACAAAACCCACTACGACCAATCCGCCGAGCAGCAGCAGATTTGTTCCCGTCAGAGCGTTCTGCACCCTGGCCCCCAGACGCACTCCGCGGTAGTGAATGGCCGTCAGCGCTGCCACAATGGCGATGGCTGCTCCCTTCCCGGCCAGCCAGGTGCCAGGGAGCAATCCTGCCGCTGATAAGTAGGCGGCGCACGCCACGCCTGCGGCTGCAATCGGAGCCGAGAAGCCCACAAAGAAACTGGTCCATCCGGTCAAGAAGGCGGCAAGTGGGCCGTAGATCTCGCGCAGGTAGACGTATTCGCCACCGGCCCGTGGCATCATCGTGCCCAGTTCCGCGTAGCACAGGGCTCCGCAGAGGGCCACGCAGCCGCCAATGAGCCAGCACAGCAGAACGAGCCAGCCGCTTTCCACCCGAGCCAGCATCAGGCCGGTGGTGGTGAAGATCCCGGTCCCTATCATATTCGCCACCACCACGCAGGTAGCAGTGCCCAGACCGAGCCGCCGAGGCAAGCCCAAGGGCCTGGCTCCGGTTACGAGAGCACCAGACTTACTGCTCGCCATCACATCGCCTCCACTAGACATCTCCTGTCCAAGCCTAAGACTGCCCTCAGAGGTGAATTCCACGGTTGGGCCAGATAGGCTCGCTTGGCCATCTCTTGCTGGATCGGTTTGCCAAACAAGAGGCATGCCAGGAACCATTTGAACAGCTCGGCCTCTTTTCTGGATTCGAGGTGGATCCCAAGGTCCCGAGAAGAGATCGCTCTCTTGGACGGCGCCGGAGGTCGCGCGGCGCGTCGGGCCTGTTCTTGTGCGTGGGCACGGGAGGGGCCGCGCCTCGTTGAGACTCGATCAGAGCGGGTTGTCATGGCCTCGCACGATGAATGCTGACTGTCGTGCGGCTCGAAGCCACGCGAGGACGCGCTCGGGCAACTCATCGCGGTTCTCACGCGTCACCTCCAGAAGCTCGGCGCCTTTCGCCTGCTTCGCCTTCTCGATGAACCCGCCGCCTCTTTGGGCGATGGTCGCGAGCACGAGGGCTCGCGAGTTGAGGAGTTCCCGCATGGCGGTAATGAATCTCTGTGACAGGGATTCCATCTTTCCGATTTCGTCAACAAGATACAGATTGACTTCCGGATGTAGGTTCAGCTCGGCATCCGCCAGTTGGTCAATGACGGAGACGTCTACGCCGTACTTCCCAACCTGGGGACCGCGAAAGTCGGCGTGGGCCATGATCCGCTCGGATCCGTCGAAGGTCACGGCGCGAAACCCCTGACGTTGGCCGGCCACGCGGATCTCCTCAGTGTAAAAACCAGCGAGCTGCCATCCCGGGAGGGAGGCAGCGACCTTTCGGACGACCACAGTCTTGCCCACGCCTGGACGACCGGTCAGGAGCAGCACGTGTCGTGTGGAGCTGTTCAGCATCGCGTCACGATGTTGGTGCTCAGCCTGAGAACGGACGCTCTTGATCGTGGAATCGCGGCCAGTCATTTCAATTACCCGGGCAGTTCTGAGGTTGATGCTGCGCCCCCCTTACTGCAGGATTCGTCGGACGAATATTGCGGCGTCCACTGCGACTTGTCAAGGATGACGATAGCAGCCGGGCTTGAACCGGGAGTGGGATTTCATGGGCTGATTTGCCATGGTCTCCCATTCACAACCCCGGACACGTCGCTACCTTCTGGCCCTGACCTCTATTGCATTGAAATTTCCGCGGCCTGTGGTAAGCTCGTGAGCCGATGAAGGCCTACCTTGACATCGAGACGTCATTCGACGGGAGCATTACCGTCGTCGGCTTGCATGCTGAAGATCGAGGTATGATCCAGTTGGTCGGGGGGAAGATCAGCGACCTCGCGCTGTGGAGGGCGCTGGAGGGAGTGAAAACGATCTGCACGTATAACGGCAGTCGCTTCGATCTGCCGGTGATCCGCAGGCGACTGGGGCTCGACCTGGCGAAGGAATTCCGGTCCCACGATCTGATGTACGATTGCTGGCGTCATGGCCTGTTTGGCGGGCTGAAGCGCGTCGAGGAACAACTTGGCATCTCTCGGCGTTCCAAGGGGATCGATGGCTTTGACGCGATGCGGCTGTGGTCCCGATTCGAGAACAATGGCGATGAGGAGGCGTTGGGGGTGCTCCTCACCTACAACCGGGACGATGTCCTGAACCTGCCGGCTCTCGAAGCACATCTCTCTGAGCTCGAGGCGAGATATGCGCGTCGCGATTAAGACGTTGGGGTGCCGCCAGAACCAGTATGAGAGCGATGCCCTGGAAGAGGCGCTGCGGGGTGACGGGCACATCGTGGTCAGTCCCGATGAAGAGGCCGACCTCTTCATCATTAATACCTGTACCGTGACGAAGGAGGCCGACGCCGATTCGCGACAGATGATCCGGCGAGCGGTCCGGCACAACCCGTCAGCCCGCGTGGTCGTCACCGGGTGCTACGCCCAGGTTGCGCCCAGGGAGATCGGAGTGATCCCGGGCGTCGATCTGGTCGCGGGCAACGCCGAGAAGGTACGACTTCCCAGGATGATCCAGGGCCTCGAGGTGAAAGGCCCGCCCCTGATCGCGGTCAGCGACATCCAGCAGGCGAGGACCTTCGAGCCCCTTCCAGCACCAGTCGGGACCGCTCGAAGCCGGGCATTTCTCAAGGTCCAAGACGGCTGTAACTACCGCTGCACCTTCTGTATCATCCCTGAGACCCGTGGGCCGAACCGGAGCCAGCCGAAGGCAGCCGCTCTGGGTGACTTGAAGGCCCTTGTGGACGCCGGGTACCCGGAAGTCGTCCTGACCGGGATCCACCTGGGAACGTATGGCCGCGATCTGCCGATTCGAAGTTCAATCGCAGCATTGGTCGCGGAGATGCTGGAGGTGGCCGCGCCAGCGAGGATCCGTCTGAGCTCGCTTGACCCGCATGAAGTGAAAGAGGATTTAATCGGCCTCTTTGCCCGCCTTGAGAATTTTTGTCGGCACCTGCACCTGCCGCTGCAGAGTGGCGACGATCGGGTTCTGAAGCGGATGCGACGCGTCTACAAGGTTGACGATTTCCGTCGGCTGGTGGAGCGGCTCGCGGAGGCGGTCCCGGGGATCGCCATAGGGACCGATGTCATCGTTGGATTTCCTGGCGAGAAGGAAGCGGAATTCGAGAACACCTACCGGCTCCTCGATCGCCTGCCTATCGCTTATCTCCATGTCTTCAGCTACTCGCAGCGCGAGGGAACTATCGCGGCGTCGTTGCCGGACCAAGTCCCCAAGGCTGTGAGGGCGGCGCGGAGCTTCGCCCTCCGATCGTTGAGTGAAAGGAAATGGCGTGAGTTTCGAAGTTCACAGGTCGGGCAGCCACTCACAGCTGTTGTCCTCGACAGGCGCGATGCGCGGAGCGGACGGCTCGAGGCGCTGACGGACAACTACATTACGGTTGCCCTCGATTCTGCTGGCGGGTTCGTAGGTCGCGTGGTCGATCTCACCATCGAGGCCGTGACCGGACGGCAGACGCTTGGTCGATTGAGGTCGCTGGAGGGAAAATGGCCGAGGGCCTGATCGGGATCATCGGCGGGAGTGGGCTCTACGAGATGGAGGGCCTCGAGTCGATCGAGGAGCGGCGGGTCGAGACCCCGTTTGGGCCGCCGTCTGACGCCTACATTACAGGACTCCTGAAAGGGCGACGGGTGGCGTTTCTGCCGCGGCATGGACGGGGCCACCGCCTGATGCCATCGGAACTGAACTATCGGGCGAATATCTTCGGGTTCAAACTGCTGGGCGCGGAGTGGGTCATCTCCGCCTCGGCGGTGGGTAGCATGAGAGAGGACCTTCCTCCCCTGGACATTGTCATTCCTGATCAGTTCTTCGATCGGACGAAAGGGAGGCCCAGCACGTTCTTCGGCAACGGTCTTGTGGCCCACGTCAGCTTCGCTGACCCCACCTGTCCGGTGCTGGGACGCAGGTTATTCTCGGCCGGTCAGGCCGTTGGAGCCCGAATCCATCAAGGTGGAACGTACCTCTGCATCGAGGGGCCACAGTTCTCGACCAGGGCCGAGTCTCGGATCTATCGAAGCTGGGGGGTGGATATCATCGGGATGACTAATCTGCAAGAGGCGAAACTCTGCCGGGAGGCGGAGATCTGCTATGCGACCCTGGCCTTGGTGACCGATTATGATGTCTGGCACGAGACGGAGGAGGACGTGTCTGTAGAAGCCGTGGTGGCGATCCTGAAGCAGAATGCCGAAACGGCCAAGGCCATCATCAAGACCGCTGTGTCGTCGTTCCTGATCGGCAGAGAAGGCTGCGTGTGCTCGAGTGCGTTGAGGGATGCTGTCATCACCGCTCGCAACGCAATCCCGCCAGACGTCCGGGAACGGCTGCGGCCGATCATCGGGAAGTATCTCGAATGAAGTTTCGGATTTGGAGTTCCGGGTTTCGAGTTGACGACACCTTTTTCTAAAGACTCTGAACGCGAAACGCGAAACTCGATACTGCGCGAAGCGCAATGAGTATTCTTGTCGTCGGGTCGGTCGCGCTCGACTCCGTGAGGACCCCATTCGGTAGTGCGAAGGAGGTGCTCGGGGGGTCCGCCACGTACTTCTCGACGGCGGCCAGTTTCTTTGCCGATGTCCGGGTTGTTGCGGTGGTGGGGGACGACTTCCCGGAGGAGCACCTCGCATTCCTGAAGCGCAGGTCGATCGACCTTCAGGGTCTGCAAAAAGTGCCCGGCCGGACCTTCAGGTGGGCAGGCGAGTACGGATTCGATCTGAATGATGCTCGAACGATCGAGACCCAGCTCAATGTGTTTGCCGAGTTCCGACCCGAGATCCCGGAGGCGTACAAAGAGAGCGAACTGGTCTTCCTCGGAAACATCGACCCGGATCTGCAGCGACAGGTTCTCCGGCAGGTGCGCTCGCCGAAGCTGGTGGCGGCCGATACGATGAACTTCTGGATCGACCGTAAGCTCGAGGCGCTCCGAGAGACCTTGAAGTCAGTGGATGTCCTCCTGATCAACGACGCGGAGACCCGTCAGCTCGCCGGGGAGCCGAACCTGGTCCGTGCGGCCCGGAAGATCCTCGACTGGGGGCCGACCTCGCTGGTAATCAAGCGGGGGGAGTATGGCGCGCTGATGGTCCGGGAAGACGGTTGGTTTGCGGCCCCGGCGATCCCGCTGGATTCAGTCTTTGACCCGACGGGAGCCGGGGACTGCTTTGCCGGCGGCTTCATCGGGTATCTCGCCAACACGATGAATTTCGAGGACGCCAACATCCGGAAGGCGATCGTGATGGGATCGGTGATGGCCTCGTTTGACGTCGAGGCCTTTTCACTCGATCGCCTGCGACGACTCACCTATCCCGAAATCGAGGCGAGGTACAAAGCGTTCAAGCGCCTGGCCCAGTTCGAAGACCTCTAAGCGGTCTCGAACGCCATGTATCTTTTTCGGTTGTCACTGCGCTGAGCTTCGTGGTAAGGTCGGCGAGCGTTCGCCAGGTCGTTTCTGAGGTCCTTGTCTTCGCGCTCTACACCTCCATTCAGTTGATATTCCCCGGGTATATTGCTATGAATCTTGCGGCTCGCAACAGGTGAGATGAGAGGGGGAGAAGGTATGGCGGGAGAACCCCATAAGGACAGGCTGGAAGAGTTGCGCCGCCGGCGCGAGGCCTCCCTTCAGGGAGGCGGGAAAGACCGGATCGAGCGACAGCACCAAGTGGGGAAGCTGACGGCGCGGGAACGGGTCGAGCTGCTCCTTGATAAAGGGAGCTTCACCGAGCTGGATGCCCTTGTGACCCATCAGTGCCACGACTTCGACATGGATCGGCAGCGCATCCCAGGGGACGGGGTCGTGATCGGATGCGGGGCGATCGATGGGCGACAGGTCTACATCTTCGCCCAGGATTTCACCGTCTTCGGCGGGAGCCTGAGCGGTGCCCACGCCGCCAAAATCTGCAAGGTGATGGATCTGGCGCTCAAGATGGGCGCCCCCATCATCGGCCTGAACGACTCAGGTGGAGCCCGGATACAGGAAGGGGTTGTCTCGTTGGCCGGCTATGCCGACATCTTCCTGCGAAACATCCTGGCCTCAGGGGTGATCCCGCAGATCGCGGCCATTATGGGGCCGTGCGCTGGAGGCGCGGTCTATTCCCCTGCGCTGATGGACTTCGTCTTCATGGTGCGACACACCAGCCACATGTTCGTCACGGGCCCTGACGTGATCAAGACCGTCCTCCATGAGGAGGTCAGCTTCGAAGAGCTCGGCGGTGCCATGACCCACAACGCCTCCTCTGGGGTGGCCCACTTCGCCGCCGAGTCCGAGGAGGAGTGTCTCGCGTCGATCAGGGAGCTCCTTTCATATCTGCCTCAGAACAATCTGGAAGATCCGCCCCGGCGCGAGACCAGGGACGATCCCGAGCGGCGAGATGAAGCCTTGAACGCGCTCGTCCCCGACAATCCGAATAAACCATACGACATCAAAGAGCTGATCCGCATGGTGGCGGACGACGGCGATTTCTTCGAGGTTCAGGAGCACTTTGCCCAGAACATCGTCATCGGCTTCGCTCGGCTGGACGGCTCCTCGGTCGGGTTTGTGGCTAACCAGCCTGCGATGCTGGCGGGCTGTCTGGACATCGGGTCCTCCATCAAGGCGGCCCGCTTCATCCGTTTTTGCGATGCGTTCAACATCCCCATCATCACCCTGGAGGATGTCCCGGGTTACCTCCCGGGCAC
>JBGPUH010000120.1:0-7054 GCA_041491025.1 Methylomirabilis sp. (SeqCode) | reverse complement strand
TGCAGCAAACCGCCCATATGCGTCAGCATCGCCCCGAAGACGATCTGCATGTACACAAACACGGTCGTCAGGAGGCACAGACGCTTCAGCGCTCCGGAATCAGCAGCCATGATCTTCTGTGGCTCCTGGTTCCACTCGGAGGAGGTGAACTGCACCAAGGCCGCAGTCAGTGCAAGAAAGGCCGGCGCAAGGCACCCGTGGATGATGGCGAGTGCGCCTCCAACGGAGGGCGCCACCACCCGAAGGCCACCGAGAACCCCCTGGCCGATGACCCCGACAACCCCGAGGGCTGCCAGCCACCGAACCGATCTCCTGGAGTCCGTGAGCCACAGCAGGAGCGCCAACGTCAGGGTCAGCAGGCCAACGACCGACCCGATCAGCCGATGACTGTGTTCGTAGAAGATGCCGCCAACCATCTTCGACCACGGGTAGAGAAACATGTTGTACCCAAACGTAGTTGGCCAATCGGGTACCGCCAGGCCCGATCCCGTATTCGTGACGAGTCCCCCCACGAATATCAGGACGCCGGTCGCCGCGAAGGTCAGGAGGGCCAGCCGATGAATCCACGCGCTCCGGATCTCGGTGCTGGCGCCTGACACACGTCCCTGCTCTGACATCGCCCTTCGTTCCTAATGCGCCGCAACCGCGTGCCGCCGCGCGAGTTGCCGATCCTGCGGAAGGTAGTCCTCGGTCACCTCGGGCGAGCTGTATTCGTAGGGGCCGCGATAGACGACCGGGATCGCCTCGAAGTTGCCATGAGGTGGCGGCGACGGCGCAGCCCACTCCAGGGTATTCGCCTTCCACGGATTCCGCTCGGCCTTCTTCCCGGCGAACAGACTCCAGAAGAAATTGATCACAAAGGGGATCTGGGCGAGGCCAAGCGCGATCGCGCTCACCGTGATGAAGACGTTCACCGGCTGCAGCGGCCGCAGGAACTCGTACTGCATCGGGTTGTAGATGCGCCGCATGTGTCCACCGATCCCGAGGATATGCATCGGGAAGAACGTACAGTTAAAGGCGATGAACGTCGGCCAAAAGTGGATCTTTCCGAGCGTCTCGTTCATCATCCGGCCAAACATCTTCGGGAACCAGTAATAAATGGCCGCAAAGATCCCGAAGACGCTGCCGCCGAAGACGACGTAATGGATATGGGCGACGATGTAATACGTGTCGTGGATAAAGATGTCCACCGGGGTCGAGGCCATGTAGATGCCGCTCAAACCCCCGATGACGAACATCGAGACGAAGGCCAGCGCGTTGAGCATCGGCGTCGTGAACCGGATCGAGCCGCCCCACAAGGTCCCGAGCCAGTTGAATGTCTTGATGGCTGATGGCACCGCGATCACCATCGTGGAGATCATAAAGCCGGTGCCAAGTGCCGGGTTCATCCCGCTCTGAAACATGTGGTGACCCCAGACAATCCAACTGAGGAAGGCGATTCCGATCATCGAGAAGGCCATGGCACGATAGCCGAAGATCGGCTTGCGGGCAAAGACAGCCAGGATGTCCGAGCCGATCCCCATCGCCGGAAGGATCAAGATATAGACCTCAGGATGGCCGAAGAACCAGAAGAGGTGCTGCCAGAGCAGCGGCTCGCCCCCGCCGGCCGGCAGGAAGAAGCTCGTCCCGGCCATGCGGTCCAGCAAGAGCATCGCCAGCGCCGACGTCAGGACCGGCAGCGCCAGCAAGAGAAGGATGGCTACGATGAAGAGGGACCAGATGACAAGCGGCATGCGGAAGAACGTCATTCCTGGCGCACGCATGTTGACGATCGTCGTGATGTAATTGATCGACCCCATCAGCGACGAGATGCCAAGGATGATCAGGCTGATGCACCAGAGGTTCTGGCCCCAATTCACGCCGGTGTACTGGGTGACGGCGGTGAGCGGGGCGTACGAGGTCCAGCCTCCGGCCGCGTGACCGCCGGGCACAAAGAAGCCGGCGAGCATGACCACGCCGGATACGGCGCCAACCCAGAACGAGAGCATGTTGAGGACGGGAAAGGCCATATCCCTCGCGCCGATCATGAGGGGAATCAGGAAGTTGCCGAAACAGCCCACCAGGATCGGCATGACCACGAAGAACACCATGATCGTGGCGTGCATGGTGAAGAGCTGATTGTAGAACGACGGGTTCATGTACCCGTCCGTCATGAACGGCTCTGGAATCCAACGGGTGCCAGGGACCTGCGTCTCCGGCCAGGCAAGTTCCCAGCGGATCATGAGCGCCATCAGTCCGCCCAAGATCATCATGAACAGGCCAAAAAAGAGGAACTGCCTGGCGATCATCTTGTGGTCGGTAGAGAAGATATAGGTGCGCACAAAGCCCAGCTTCTCGTGCCCCACATGTTCCACATGCGTCGCTGTCGCTGCTACGGACATGCCGTCACTCATCAGTAGTTGCCCTTTCCTTATAGGTACTCTGCAGCACCGGGGAAGACACCTCGGTCGGCCAACTCCCAGGTCTCTTCGGGGAGGTGGCCAAGTTCAGGCCGAGGGCCAGTGCTCCTTCACCCATTTGTCGTACTCATCAGCGGGGTGTACGTACACCCAGCCTCGCATCCCGGAGTGGCCAAACCCGCACAGCTCGGCACAGGGGAGTTCGTACCGGCCGGGCTTGGTCGCCTGAAACCAGGCCTGGATCTCACGCCCGGGGACGGCATCCTGTTTCAGCCGGAAATTCGGCAGGAAGAAGCTATGGATCACGTCCTTTGATTTGAGGTGGACAAGGATGACCTTGTTGACCGGCACATGGACCTCGTTCTCCATTTCCAGGTCATCTTTGGTTCCCAGTTTTCCGTCCGGCCCGGGATACGTCACCTCCCAGTTGAATTGCTTTGCGGTCACCTGGACGTGGACATCGGCAGGCGGCATATGGCCTTTGATGTGCCCCCACGTCGCCTGGCTCATGAACGACAGCACGACCAGGATGACGGCTGGCACGATGGTCCAGATGATTTCAAGCGTGGTATTCCCGTGCGTGTATCTGGCGGGCCGGCCCTCCCGGTGACGGTAAAGGATGAGGAAGGCCACCATGGTGACTGCGACCAAGAAGAACGTTGCGCCGGTGATATAGTAGATAAGGTAAAACAGGCGGTCGATATCGTTCCCGTAGGTCGATACGTTCTCCGGAAGCCAACTCATCATGAGGATCTAGCCTCTCAAACGTGTCCCGCGTTTATGTTGCCTGAAGACATGCGATGGAATGCTCCGCCTTTTCTCTGTATCGGTGGCCGCTACCTGAAACGACTGGGGAGGTAAAGGCGGGCGCGCCCACAGGACCTTGGGTCGCCGATTGCACCTATTCGCGTTCGGAACCCGCAGGAGTCTAGCCGAGCGACGGGACGAAGTCAATCGCAAAAAGGCCCCTTACATCTGGTTCACAGTTGACGGTTCATCGTTCACAGACAGAATTGTTGTCGCCTGCCAACAGTCAATCGTCAACCGTGAACCCCGCCTCTCGCGCGCTCCTACTTCTTGGCGAGTTCGATCTGGACCTTGATCTCCTCTTTCGGCTTGACGGTCACCTCTTTTACCGACTTCCCCAACGTCTCATGCCAGATCTCCAGCTTATAGTGTCCCGGTGGAACGTCCTTCAGGGTGAAGTCGCCCTTCTCATCGGTGACGGCCACATATGGATGGTCGGAGACCACGATCCAGCCAAGCATCCAGGCATGCGCGTCGCAGGTCACCTTGATTGTCTCTGGCTTTTTGAAGTCAGCAGGCATCACCTTCTTGAATTTCGGCTGGGCCTTGTTGAATGCCGGGTTCGCGGTGCTGTAGGTGTGGATGTTATGGAGGATCCCATCGCTATTCAGAATGTCCATCTCACCCCCCGCTGGCGCCACCACGACATGAGGCGTGTACACGCAGCCTCTCTGATCCAACGTCGGCTTTGTGCTCGGCCACTTCTTTCCCTTCTTGATATCAACCAGGCGGACGACCACATTTTCGATCCCCTTGTTGGGACCGACGATGAGATCCCAGCTCAGATGCTTCTCCTTCCCGCAGACCTCATTGTCTTTGGTCACCTGGATCTCTTTCCTCGCGGGCGGCGCCCCGGCAAATTTTGTCGAGCCGGAGATCGTCCCCCCGTCTTTCACTTCGCCCGCTTCATAGGCTGTGGCCTGAGCGGCAATCCCGAGGACGAGGCCTGCCGCCGCTGCGACTGCTAACGTTTTCCGAATCGTGTTCATGTCTTCACTGCCTCCTTTGGTCGTGTGTAACACTGTTCCTTGACACCCCACTCATTGGACGGAACACACCGATCAACCCCCACCCAATCGCATCAGGTATTCCGTGATCGCCTGGATCTGTCGGTCCTCCTTTCCGCCGAGGATATCCTCTGGACCGCCCGGGTAGTAACTGGGCATCTTGGTCCCAGGCTGGATCTTCTGCGGGTCCTTCAGCCACTTGGCGATCCAGATAGGTCGCAAGCGCCGCTTCGCAAGGCTCAGATCCGGAGCCCAACTGTCCGGGGGGCCCTCGGGCTTCTTGTCGCCTTGCTGGTGGCAACTGAAGCAGTCAAAGTAGTCCTTCGACATCAGGAGCCGACCGGTCCTTATGAGTTCCGGCGCCGGTTCATCCAGCAAGACATACTCATAGGGGAATCGCTGCTTCCCCAAGGCGGCAAAATAATCGGTCAGGGTCGTGGCCTCGTCGATGCTGAGGCCGAAGGCCGGCATCCGGACATCGAGCCATGGTCTGAGCGGTGTCGGTCGCCCCAGGAACTGATAGAGCCATGTGGCCTGGACCTTCTCCCCCTCATGCATCGTCCCCATCTCGAGGGGCGGCGGGATTCTGGTCTTGTCGGTGTAGAAGGCGTCAATTGCCCCGCCCTGCCCTTCGATCACGTGGCATCCGTTGCAGTTGTACCGTTTCACAATCGTTCGCCCGTTCTGAATAGCCAGCTCCTCAGGAGAAAGGCTCCGCTGGAACTGGGGCTGGACCCGCTGGGTGTTCAAGCTCTTCAGAAAGACTCTCAGCGTCTTCACCTGTTCGTCGGTGAAGCCGTAATTCGGCATCAACGTCTCCACCCGTTCGGTCGCATAGACCTGCGGATTCTTCAGCTTCCAGAAGGTGTAGTCCTCCCAGGTCTGCTTCACCTGGACCGCCTCGCCGAAGAACAGCTCAAGCAATCGCTTCTGGCCGAAATTACTGAGATCCGGCGCGATCTTTTCCGACGTTTCAAACCCTTTGATGTCGTGGCAGCCAAAACATCCCCGCTTTCGGATCAGACGCTCGCCTGCCGTGATCCGTTCCGGCTTCCTCATCTCCTGTTCCAAGCCAGCGATCGGGCGTTTGGATCCCAGCGTCATCAGGAACGCAGTGACCGCCCTGGCCTCGTCGTCGGAGAGGCGCAGGCTGGGCATCCGGGTCGTCGGGCGGAAGTGTTTCGGGTTCTTGAGCCACGCGACGAGCCAGCCCGCATTCACCTTGCTGGCTATCTTCGAGAGGTCGGGCCCGAAGTCCTGATTCTCTGGCGGCTGAGGAGGCGCCACCATCCTGGCTCTCGTCGGTCTTGCTGCGGGCACCTGTTCCTCTCGCTTCTCTCCCGCAGTTCCCGCCTGTTTTTCGATTGCCTGTTCGCTCTTCGGAGTCGCTTCGGCCGATGACGCTGTTGACGGGACGATGGGAGCCTCTGGAGGCGAGGCGTTCGCTTCCATACCGGCGATCCGGTGGCAGCCGAGGCAGCCGACCTTGCTCACGACTTCTCTGCCCCGTTCACTCGAGGCACCGCCCTTGAACGCGCCGTGCAACTCCGGCATCGGCTGGGAAGCGCTGAGAAGATACGCGGCGATGCTCGACGCGTCTTCATCTGAAAGCCCGAAACTCGGCATCCTCGTCTTGGGGAGATACCCCTTCGGTTCCTTGACCCACCGGAACAGCCAACTCGGATCGACCTTATTGGCAACCCGTGTCAGATCGGGCCCCACCTTCTGCACCTTCTCAAGACCCGGCAGGTTGTGGCACCCGACACAGCCGAGGTCCTCCACCATCTGCCGGCCCTGTGAGTAGACGGGCGCTAGTGGAAGCTCCTTTTCCTCGATGTGACATTTTCGGCAGCCGGCCTGCGCGAAGTCGCCGCGCAGCAGTGGTCGCGCCCAGTGATGCACATCGCCGTGCGCGGCCTCCACCTCCAGGGCCGGCCCCTGTCCCTGATGGCAGGACGTGCAGCCGAAGCGGATGAGGGAATGGTTCCCGAACAAGACCTCACGGTGCGGGTGGGTGCGGAAGGGTTGCTTCGCCTCCTCAAAACCGGCGCGATCAATCCCGAGGTGGCAGGTGGTGCAGCGATCCACGGTCAGGATCGGTTCCTTGAACTCGTTGATCGCCACGCCCTCTACCACAACCTGCGTCACCTCGGGAGAGCGCCCCTTGATCAACCCCAGCCGGCGCTCACGCGTGGTGACCGGGCCAGTCAGCCCTTCAAGCTTGGCCTCGATGGCATCGACATCGGCCTGGAACCGCTTCAGTTCAGCCTGAGCCTCCTCAACCCGCGCGTTCAGCGCATCCACTCTCGGCGTCATATCGCGTAACTGACTTTCAATCAGGGCTACCTTGCCCCTAAGCCCCTTCGTGTCCTTCTTCTCGTAGATCGCGTGATCCACCCAATAGAGGGCCTCATCCAGTTCGCTTTTGATGAACTGGGCCTTCGTGCTCGCGTCGTCATACTCAGCCTCCCGTTGTGCCAGGACCTGCTGGGCCTTCTTATAGTCCGGTCCGGCCATCCGCGCCTGCGCTGCCTTCAGGTCCTCTCGCAACTTGGCGATGGCGGCCTGAACTTCAGGCCGTTCAAGCTTGGTCTTCTCCCTGGCGAGTTCTTGGGAGACCTGCTGATACTCCAAGCGGTTGAACTCGAGCTGGTACTCTTTCCATGGGCGCCGCGTGGCCTCTTCGTTCCAGACTGCCCACACGGTGACCACAACGAAGAGCATGCTGCAGATGAAGAAGACCATCCGCAGGGATTGTTCTTCAGCCAGCTTACGGGCGCGCCGCCGTGTCCACCACTGCACCAGGGAACCTCAACCGAAGGGTCAAATGTTGAACCAGGG
>JBGPUH010000119.1:0-7083 GCA_041491025.1 Methylomirabilis sp. (SeqCode) | reverse complement strand
TGCCCTCGATCTTCTCCTGGATCAGAACGATGTAGTACGCCAGGGCCGGGTCGGTGTTCCCAACGGTCACTCCGGTTTCCGTGCCCGCCCCAAGCCCTTGACCCACACCGGCATGGCCCTGGGTCTCGATAGCAGGCGCGGTGATCGTCTGGGGAGCCACTGTGGCCGGCTTCACGGCTTTGGCCTCCAATCGTGCCTCTTTGCTTGGGCCAAGACTGATTTTCGGAAGCGTCACGACTGGCGGCGTAATCACTGGTTGGGAGATGGGCGGCGGAGGTGCTACCTGCGGGGCGACGACGGTCGGCGTGGTGCGCAGAGGCACAGGAGGGAGAGCCGGAGCTGGGCGCAGCGGCGGGGGCTTCACAACTATCAGTGGCGGAGGCGGCGTGACGGCGGGCGGAACAATCTGGGTCACGTGAGGCGCAGGCTTCGGGGCAACAATCATAGGCGGAGGTGGAGCCAGGGGCGCGGGGGCCCGGCGCTCGGGTAATGGACGCTTTGCCGGTAAGGTCATTTCATCGGTCCTGGTCGGTGGAGGCAGGGGCCTCACTGCTGCCTGCGGGACAACGGGTCTGGGGGCGGATGGCAGCGTCAAGAAGTCCCGCGGCTGGGCCACCGGTGGTGGCGGAGTTGCCGCCTTCGACGGCGCAGATGCGACCTTCGGTCCCGGCGGGAGGGAAAGGCTCGCCTTTGGCTGACCGCCACCCCCGAATGGGGCCACGAGGGTCACTTCGTAGCTGACCGGCACCTTGAAAAAGGCCCTGCCGCGAAGCCACTGGGGGGAATAGACGACGGTGAGTGCCAGGAGCCCGTGAAGCAGCAATGAGAGACCAGCCGGGTAAGATACGTCCTGCAAAGGGAGACGCCGCTCGATCGCTCCCGTCACCCCGTTAGCCTCCTTTAGTCCCCGGGAGAAGCGGCTCGGTCACCATCCCCAACCGCTCAATGCCGGCCTTCTTCACAGCATCCATGACTTTCACGACAACGCCGTAGGCCACCCCCTCATCGGCTCGAAGGAAGACCGCGGCCTTTGGATTGCGCTGTCGAAGCCCGGTGAGGACCCGCTCCAGCCGCGCAAGGGTGATGGGTTGATCATCCAGGTAGATGCCTTTGTCCTTGGTGACCGTCAGCATCAGCCGCTCCTCAGGCCCGACGGTTTTCGTCTCGGTCTTCGGCACCTTGACATCGATTCCCCTCAGCATCATCGGCGCCGTAATGAGGAAGATGATGAGGAGCACCAGCACCACGTCCACAAACGGAGTGACGTTGATCTCGGAAAGTGCACTCCCCCCCTGTCGCTGATCCGCTCCCAGCCCGAACGAAGCCATCGCCATCACCGGCTCCTCGCGAGAATCCGCTCGGCCAGGGCGAGGAACTCCAGCCCGAACAGCTCCATCTCCGTCACCTGTCGCTTGATTCGATTCACAAAGTAATTGTACGCGATGACCGCCGGGATGGCGGCACCCAGCCCGGCTGCCGTGGTAATCAAGGCCTCTGAGATCCCGGGGGCGACAGCGCCCAGGTTCGCGGAGCCGGCCTGGCCAATGCTGGCGAACGCATCCATAATTCCCCACACAGTCCCGAAGAGACCGATGAATGGCGTCACGTTCCCCGTAGTCGCCAGGAAGATCAGGTTGCGTTCCTCCTGGGCAATCTCCTTCATGCTCGCGTGGCGGAGCGTTCGGCTCATGAGTTCCAGCGGCTCGCTGTGGATGGTCATCTCGGGCGCCGTGGCCCTCGGCTCATTGGCGATCGATCCCGGGTTTCCGGGGGCGGGGTTTCCCTTCACCAGGTGGCTGAGCTCTCGGTATCCTTCCTTGAACACCGTCGCAATAGGGCTCTTGGTAAACCGCTTCGATTCCTCAAAGGTGGTGTACAGGTTCTTGGCCGATCGAAAGACTCGAAGAAACCGTGTCGATTCTTGCTGGCCTCGCCGGAACATCCGAAACTTCATGAAGATAAGCGTCCAGCTCATCAGGGAAAAAAAGAGCAGGATGAGCAGCACCGCTTTCGCGATGATCCCAGCCTGTACAATCATGCCCACAACATTCATCTCATAGGTCCTCGAATTCAGTTTATACCATCCCAGCGTGCAATCGTCAAGTCCTTTGCCCTGCCTGATCCCAAGAGGTGAAAGCCTCTGGGGCCGTTGGGTTCAATGGCCTTCCGCTTGCCTTGATATGGGCCTTGTGGCATGATGGGCGGGTTCCGCAGCCAATGCGGGCGGGAGGAATCGCGCGGTGAAGATCGGGTGGGGGATTCGGGGAAAGCTGATCGCCTCGATGATGGCGACGCTCATTCCGTTTCTGGCTCTCAGTCTCTTCTGGTCGTATCGCGAGTTAGAGGCCGAGCGGAGCAAGATCCAGCTTGAGACCCTTCGCTTCGCCACCTCTGGCGCGACCGTTGCCGACGAATTCGTCGCCACAACTGAACAGGTCCTGATGACGCTTGCCGAAACCCCTGATGCCATTGCCAAGGATCGACGGCGGCTCGTCCCCCTTGTCAAACGACTCAAATCGAAGTTCCCCTACTTCATGAACCTGGTCGTGGTGGACGAGCGAGGAGGTCTGGTCGCCGCGGTCACAGGTTCCCCGCCCGGACGGCAGGTCTCCTTCGCAGACCGGCGCTGGTTCCAAGATGTCTCGACCAGCCACCACCTCGTGATCAGTGGGTTGATCACGGGACGACTCACCGGCCTCAAGAATGTCGCGATGGCGTATCCTATGCGCGACAGCCGCGATCGCTTCCTCGGTGCGATCGTGGCGCCGATCGACCTCAAGGGTCTCCAGAACGCCTTCGGCGGGCTGATGCTTCCGACTGATGCAACAGTAGTCGTCCTCGACCGACATGGCACCGTCCTACTGCGCTTCCCGCCGAGCGCGGACTGGGTCGGCCGGCGTGTAGGCGATCTGTCCCTATTTCAGGAAACGATCAAGAGCGATCGGGGGTTTGTCGAAGGCCCCTCGCTCGACGGCACCGAACAGCTCAGCGCCTTTGCAGCCACAGGCAAGGCGCCTTGGTCGATCCTCGTCAGCATCCCGACCTCTCGGATTCGGGCCAGCTTCATGCGCCAGGCAAGACAGGCCGCCACTCTGATCATCACAGCCTTGAGTATCGCCTTCATCCTGGGCACGCTCCTTTCAAGGCGGATCGCCGAGCCGGTCCGGCGCCTCGCGAAGGGAGCCAAGGCCATCGGTGAGGGCGAGCTTGGCGCGCGGATCGAGAGAACATCAACCGACGAGATCGGGGAGCTCACCGATGCCTTCAACCAGATGGCCGACAATTTACAGACGGCACACGCCCAACGAGAACGTCGAACAGCTCACCTCGCGACTGTAAACGCCATCGCCGAGGCCATCAGCCGTTCGCTTGATCTTGAGGATATGATGCGGGAAACCCTGTCGGAGGTGCGCGAGGTCTTCGGCGTAGAGGCGGGCGCCATTTCGCTGCTTGAGCCTGACGGCCAGCTCAGACTCGGGCATCATCAGGGGATCTCGGAGCGCCTGGCAGAGCAGATCAGAACCCTGAAATCCGGCGAAGGGGTAGCGGGTCAGGTCGCACAGATGAAGCGACCTGTGGTCGTTCGGGCTCACGAGCACCCCATCCCCACTCTGATCCCTGTCCTCGGTCATGAGCATATCGAGACCATCGCCGGCACGCCGCTCATTGCTGAATCTCGCATCCTCGGGGTGATGATCCTGGCCAGCAAGAGCCTCCGGGATTACTCCCCCGACGAGATCGAGCTCCTGGCCACCATAGGAAATCAGGTTGGGGTCGCTCTGGATAATGCGCGCCTGCACCAGCAGGTGAGGGAGTCGAAGATCTACCTGGAACAGGTGATTGAAAGCTCCCACGACGGGATTATCAGCGTCAATCCCGACCTGACCATCAGGACCTGGAGCCGTGGAGCCGAGCAGATCCTGGGCTGGTCCAGGGATGAGGTCATCGGCCGCCCGGCCCCATTCGTTCCGGAAGAATTGCAGGAAGAGGCAAGGGCCAAGGTAGCGCGGGCCATCGAAGGGAAGCAGGCGGTCTACTACGAGACGGTCAGGCGACACAGGGACGGTCGGACCATCGATGTCAGCTTGACGCTCTCACCCCTCCTGGGAATAGACGGGGCGGCGATAGGCTCGATGGCCGTCCTCCGAGATATCACCGAGCGGAAGCAGTTCGAGCGCGCCCTGGCGGCATCAGAGGAAAAGTACCGGACCCTGTTCGAAAGCGCGAACGACCCGATTTTCCTGATCGAGCCCGACAGCGGGGCCATCCTTGACGCCAACCGGCAGGCGATCGCCATCACGGGGTACTCGGCTGACGAGCTTCGTCGCATGCGGATCCCCGACATTCACCCCACGGAGGAGCGGGAAAAGGCGAACGCGATCGCCAGAGAGGTCTTCGAAAAGGGAGCCGTGATGAGTTTCGAGGGGACGAATCTTGAGAGCCGAGACGGGCGCCTGATCCCGTTGAGTATCAGTGCTCGTCTCGCGGAGTTCAGCGGGCGCCGCGTCATCGTAGAGATCGCTCGCGACATCACCGATTTGCGGCGAGCAGAAGATGAACGCGCGAAAATCCAGCGCCAGCTCCTACAGGCCGAGAAACTGGCCTCACTGGGGCAACTGGCCGCAGGAGTAGCGCACGAGATCAACAATCCTCTGGCGACCATCGCGGGCTGCGCTGAGGGGTTGTTGGATAGGGCGTCCGACCCGCTGCTTCGAGCCCAGCCAGGGTTCCAGGAGTTTCCCGAATACCTGGCCGTGATCGAGGAAGAGGCGTATCGGTGCAAGGAAATCACCGGCAGCCTGCTCCAGTTCGTTCGAAGCGAGGGCGGCGAGCGGGAGCCAACGGACATCAATCATCTCCTGGAAAAATCGTTGGAGATAGCCTCCCTCCAGCCCCGATTTAGCGGATTCGACCTCCAATTCGATTTGGCCCCCCACCTCCCAATTCTCCAGGCGAACAAAAATAGATTGCGCCAGGTCTTCCTGGCGCTCGTCGTCAACGCCCTTGAGGCATGCCATGGGGACGGGCGACTCACGGTGCGGACGCTCACCAGGCCCGTTCCATCCGGAGAAGAGGTCGTGATTGAATTCCAGGATACCGGTTCCGGCATTCCTCCGGAGCACTTGGGAAAGATCTTCGAACCGTTCTTCACGACCAAGGGTGAGCATCGGGGGACAGGTCTCGGCCTCGCGATCTGTCAAAGCATCGTGGCGGAGCATGGGGGGCGGATCGAGGTGGAATCCGAGATGGGGCGCGGCAGTCTATTCCGAGTGATCCTCCCCGTTTCCCGGGAAGCCGTCTGAGGAGCTGCATGGACCCCCATCCTATCCGAGTGCTCGTCGTGGATGATGAAACGAACTTTCGGAACCTCCTGGTCCGCGAGTTAGCGCGCCGGGGGCACCAGACCAGCGCTGCCAAAGATGGCGAGGAGGCCGTGAATCTCTTGCAGGGCGACACGGCAGACGTTGTGCTCCTTGATCTCAGGATGCCGCGCCTGGGGGGAATCGACGTGATGCGTCTTTTGCAGAAGCGGCCTGTGCCTCCAGAGGTCATCGTCATGACCGGCTTCGGCAGCGTCCCGACAGCAATCGAGGCGGTGAAGCTGGGGGCCTACGATTACGTGACGAAACCTTGCAAGATTGAAAAGTTGGATATGCTCATTCGCAAGGCGTTCGAAAAGCGGAACCTTGTGGGTGAAAACGTGCGTCTCCGGTCGAAGCTGGAACACGACCAGGAGGGATCAGAGCTGATCACCCAAAGTCCAAGAATGTTAGAGGTATTGAAGCTGATCAACCGGGCCGCCCCAACCGATTCCTCTGTCCTGATTCTGGGAGAGAGCGGCACCGGCAAGGAACTGGTCGCGAGCGCTCTTCACGGCCGGTCCCCCCGGAAGGACGGCCCGTTCGTCGCCATTCACTGCGGCGGATTTCAACGGGAGCTTCTGGAGAGCGAGCTGTTCGGACACGAGCGGGGCGCCTTTACCGGCGCCCACACCACAAAGCCAGGCCTCTTCGAAATGGCCGATAAAGGCACGGTCTTTCTGGACGAGATCGGCGAAATGCCGCTCGAAAGCCAGGTGAAGCTCCTCAGAGCCCTTGAAACTCAGTCCTTCTATCGTGTGGGCGGAACCCGGCCCAGGCAGGTCGATGTCCGGGTGGTGAGCGCCACCAACAAGGACTTGGCCGAGGCCGTCGGCCAGGCGCAGTTCCGGCAGGATCTCTTCTACCGGATCAATGCGGTCTCCATCGCACTTCCGCCCCTCAGGGAGCGGCCGGAGGACATCCTTCTCCTTGCCGAGCATTTCCTGCGCGATCGCCCCTCCAGTTCTCCGATGAGACTCTCCGGAGAGGCCGCTCATACTTTACAGCGCTATTCCTGGCCGGGCAATGTCAGGGAACTCAGGCACGTAATCCAACGCGCCGTCATGCTGGCTCCAGGAGCGGTCATCGAGTTACAGGATCTGCCTCTCGATATTCAGGCCAGTGGCGGGGAAGGAGAAGCCGAGCCCCGCCGACTTGACGCCCAGGAACGAAAGCATATCGTGGACATCTTGCGGCAGGTAAAGGGCCATCGTGGGAAGGCCGCTACCGTTCTCGGGATCGACCCCAAGACCCTCTACCGCAAGGTACTCGCCTACCAGATACGCCCCGAAGAATACCTTTCCTGATCCCAACCGCGAGACAACCTGCCCGAACACGAAGTCAACATTCGGGCAAACTACCCTAACTCTGGACCCCCAGTCTTACCCGTTTCCATACGTCTTCCCTTTGGAATCCACGACTTCAGAGGAACGTGTTAACTGGCACTCACCTTGCCCGTAAGGCAAGGGGACGAATTAAGGAAAGAGGAGAGTATGCGGATCCTTGTAGTGGATGACGATTATCACGACGCCGAACAATTAAGGTCCTTTGCACGGAAAGAAGGGATAGAGGTGCGAGTGCTGGACAATCTGACAGATGCCATCCGAGTCCTCATGGCCGAGGAGTATGATCTCCTCTTGCTGGATATGCACCTGCCCGGCTTCAACGGTGCGACCGCCCTCTCCCTTCTCAACGAAGTCGCGCCTCGCACCCCGATCATGCT
>JBGPUH010000118.1:0-7172 GCA_041491025.1 Methylomirabilis sp. (SeqCode) | reverse complement strand
GGCTCAGCCGAGCGCCCGTCGAAGGCTCCCCAGCGGGGAGAAGGTGGGGTTGAGGGGTGGGCTTACAATCCCAGGTAGGCCTTCTTCACGTGGGGATCTGCTTTCAGGTTCGCCGTGGGTCCAGACAGCGCGACGCGGCCATTCTCCAGAACATAACCAGTGGTCGCCAAGTCGAACGCTATGGACACGTCCTGCTCCACCAGGAGAATGGTCGTCCCTTCGTGGTGGACTTTACGCACGATGTCCATCAGGGCGTCTAACATGATGGGGGCCAGGCCCAGCGACAGTTCATCCAGGATCAGAATCTTGGGTCGCGCCATCAGCCCGCGCGCGATGGCACACATCTGCTGCTCGCCGCCACTCAGGCTTCCCGCGCGCTGCCCTTCTCGCTCCTTGAGCCGCGGGAACAGCCCGTAGATCCACTCAAGGTCTCGCTTGATATCGACCAAGTCCCGGCGGCAGTAGGCCCCCATGAGCAGATTCTCCCGCACCGTCATCTGGGGGAAAAGTCGCCTGCCCTCCGGCACCTGCGTGATGCCGCGCGCCACGATGGCCTCCGAGCTCCAGCCGGTGATATCCGTCTCGTCGAGGTGAACGCTCCCTGCCAAGGGACGGATGATCCCGCAGATGGCATTGATGAGGGTGGACTTCCCGGAGCCGTTACTGCCTACGAGCGTCACGACCTCCCCGTCAGGAACCTCCAAGCTCACGTCCCAGAGAACCTGGACCCCTCTATTCCCCGCGCTTAGCTGACGGACTTCAAGCATGAGGCTGCTCTGCATAGCGCCGTCCAAGGTAAGCCGCAACAACCTCCGGGTTGTTGAGCACCTCTTCTGGCGAGCCCTCGGTCAGCTTCTCTCCGTGATACAAGACAATGATCCGATCAGACACGTTCCGGATCGCCCTCATGACGTGCTCGATGACCAGCACCGTGATCCCTTGGCCCCGGATCCGCTTGATCAGTTCCACGGCGGCATCGATCTCGGTCGGGTTCAGTCCGGCCATTACCTCGTCCAAGAGCAGGAGCGTCGGCCGCATGGCCAGCGCCCTCGCGAGTTCCATCCGCTTGCGCTCGGGAACATTCAGGCCCTCGGCCGGCGCATCCGTCCGGTGTGCCAGACCCACGAACTTCAGGATCTCCCTCGCCCGCTGCCGAGCCTCGCGGATCTCCCGTACACCTCCTCGGGATCCAAACAAGGCGCCCACCATCACATTCTCCAGCACGGTAAGGTTGTGGAACGGCTTGACGACCTGGAAGGTGCGGCTGATCCCCAGATGGGCGATCTCATAGGGCGGCAGCTCACGGATAGAGCGACCCCTAAACAGCACATCGCCGCCCGAATACCCCAGCGTCCCCGTGATGACATTGACCAATGTGGTCTTTCCAGAACCATTGGGCCCAATGAGCCCAAGGATCTCACCTTCATGAAGGTTAAAACTCACCTGGGACAGAGCAGCCAGCCCCCCAAAGAGCTTGGTCACGCCCTGCGCCTGCAGGATTTCCATGTTCCTGCTTCCCCCCTACACTGTCATTGCGAGCGACGAGGCCCACAGTCCCAGATTCCGGGTTCCAGGTTCCGAGTCACTTATAACTTGGAACTTGGCACCTGGAACTTTTTGCTTTAGATCCGGTACTCCCGGAGGTTCTTGACGAAGTACCGAAGCGAGAACGGGCGGTGCCTGATCAGGTCAAACAGACCCTTAGGCATGAAGAGCACCACCAGGATGACGATCAAGCCGTTGAAAAGCTCCGCCAAGGTCACCAGATGGGTGGACAGCCACTCCGACACCGAGGCCATCACCAGCGCCCCGAGTAGCGGCCCCAGGACCGTCCCCGCCCCGCCGAACACTGCCATGATGATCATCTGGACGGTGATGATCACCTTGAAGACCGCGTCGGGGTCGATAAATGTGATCCAGTAGGCATAGACTCCCCCGGTCAGGCCGGCAAAGACTGCGCTTAGGGAAAAAGCGATCGTCTTATACACGGGAGTGTTAATCCCCATCACGGCAGCCGCATCCTCGTCCTCCCGGATGGCGATGAGGCCGTATCCGAAGCGGGATTCCGACAGCCACCAATTGAGAAGCGTCACGGCCGCCAGGATCGCCAGCATCAGGTAGAAGAACGGCAGAGGGCTTCGCAGGATGGGCATCACCAGGCCCGTCCCCGCTCCGGTGACCTCGATGTTGTAGATTACCTCCCGCATCGTCTCGGCCACCCCCAGGGTGGCGATGGCAAAATAATGTCCCCTCAACCGAAGGATGGGCAGTCCAACAAGCGCGGCGAACAGCATAGCGAGAAGTCCGCCCGCCGGCAACGCCAGCGCAAAAGGGGCCCCCACTCGAGTGAGCAGCACACCTGTCGTGTAGGCCCCGATCCCGAAGAACGCGACGTTCCCGAACGAGGCGTACCCCGTAAACCCGCCGATGATGTTCCAGCTCTCGGCGAGGACGGCCAGCATGAACAGGTTGATGAGGAACTGCAGGATGAAGGGGGACACGACTGTCGGGGCTACCCCCAGCACGAGCAAGACCAAGGCGCCCACCAGCAATGGAACCCAGCGCCTCATGCTCATCCTCGCTCCCGCTTGCCGAGGACACCGGTCGGCCTGAAGATGAGAATCAGGACCAGCAGGCCGAAGCTGATCGCGTTGGGATAGGTCGGCCCTACATATGTGGAGCTGAACGATTCGGCCAGCCCCAGGACCAGGCCACCCACGATCGGCCCCATCATCGTGCCCAGCCCACCCAACACCGCCACCACGAACGACTTGAGCGTGAGCTGCCCACCCATGATCGGGGTGATCGGGAAGAGCATCCCCCAGAGTGTGCCCGCGGCGCCCGCCAACGCCGCGCCCAAACCAAAGGTCACCGCGTAGATCCGGGCGACCGGGATTCCCGTCAGGCGCGCGGCACGGAGCTCCTGGGACGTGGCCCGAATGGCCCGCCCGAGACGCGTCCGCTCCATCAATAACAGGAAGAGCACTGACAGCACGATGGTGGTCACAAAAACCCAGAGCCGGACGTAGGGAATGGTGAGACCGCCCACCGAAAAGTTGGCGCCCGCATAAGTCGGTGTCACCTGCCGGAGATCCGAAGACCAGAAGATCCGCGCCAGATTCACCATCACGACCTCGATGCCGAAGGTGATCAGCAGCGTGATGAACAGTTGGGCCCGCACGATGAGGTTGAGGACAAGCCGCTGCAGGAGGTAGCCATACACGAAGAGCAGCAGAACGGTTGCCGGTAGCGACAGGAACGGATCCCACCCCCAGAGGGTGAACATCCAGAAGGTAATGTAAGCCCCCAGCATGATCAGGGGCCCGTGGGCGATGTTGACGATGTTCATGACGCCCCAGATCAGGGACATGCCAAGCGCCATGATGCCGTACAGGCCACCCAGCAGGATCCCGTTGATCAACACCTGGAGTATCAGCATATTGCTTAATATTGCTTACCTGGGGAGCAGAGGCCCATGCTCTCTTGCGACCTACTTCCGTTGGCTCCACTTTGGCATGGGGTAAATCGGCTTGGCCACAAACTTCCCCGCGACGTACACCGGCACCAACTTGCCCTGCTGGATCTGGATGAGCACCTGCCCTAACGCGATCTGGCCATTCGGCTCGAATTTCACCCTGCCGTAAAGCGTCTCGACGTCCAGGCTGGCGATCGCGTCCCGGACCTTCTGGGGATCCAGCGAGTTCGCTTTCTCGATGGCGAACTTGTACACCAGCACGTCGGCCGCTCCTGAGGCCACATGGTAGTCTGCCTCATAACCGAACCGCGCCTTGAATTGCTTGCTGAATTCTAGCGCCGAGGCAAAGACCTCCCCCCCGATATCCATGTCGGGCAGCCAAGGCGTCACCCCATACGCGTGCTCCGCCGCCTTTCCCAACGCTTGTCGGAAGTCCGCCGTGGGCGGACCCACCGTGAAGACCCACATTTTGGGGTTCACGTCGGCGGCCTGGGACTGGCGGATAAAGTTCAGCGAATTCTCGGCATGTCCAGCGACGAGGATCAAGTCGGGATTCTTGCTCTTGATGACGGCCAGGATTGAGGTGAAATCCTGCGTGGCAGGCTGATACTGCTCGTCATAGACCTTCTCGATCCTGTATTCCTTCAGCAACTGGCGCGACCCCTCGGCCACGCTCCGATCGAAGGCCTCGTTGGAATACAAAAGGGCCGCCGTCTTGATGGGGGGATTCATGTTGGCCGCCGCCTGGGTGGCCGACAGGAAGTAGAACTCTGCCCTGGGTAGCGTCCCGAAGATGTACTTGTATCCCCGGTCGAAGATCTTTTCCGAGGCCCCGCCACCCTGGACCATCGGGATCTGGTACTTCTCGGCCACCGAGCTGGCGGGGATCGTGATCCCGCTGGTATATGGCCCCAGCAGGAAATTGACCTTGTCCGACGTCACCAGTTGCGTAAACAGGCGGACGCACAGGTTGGGATCGCTCTGGTCGTCGTACGTCTTCAGTTCCAATTTGTAGGACTTCCCTCCCACCTTCACCCCGCCCGCCTTGTTGATGGCGTCCACGGTCATGGTGTAGGCGTCCACGTAGAACTTCCCCTCCCGCGCGTACTTCCCGGTCTTCGAGATCGCGGAGCCGAGCACGATCGTATCGGTCGCGGCCCTAGCGACTGCCCCCACTGCGAGCACCACGGCAACTACAGCCACGCCGACCCATCTTCGCCCAGAACCATGTTTCATGACTGACTCCTTTCCAGTGCCTCCACGATTCTTGTCAAGGGTGGTGTGAACTCATCATTTTGGGATAGCGACACTGAATGGCATCTTTCCGACGGGGACAGTGGCGATCACCTTCGCGGCTGCCACGTCAATGACCGAGACCGAGTCGCTGCGGCCGCAGGCGACGTACAGGCGGCTCTCGTCCGGCGTGAAGGACAGATACCAGGCCCGCTGACCCACCGCGATCTTCCCGGTGATCGCCATGGTGTGAGCATCGATGACGTACACGGCGTTACTCCGTCCGTGCGCCACGTAGACCCTGCTGCCATCGCGCGTCACAACGACGCCCACCGGCCGTTCGCCCACCGGAATGGTCTTCACCACCTTGTGGCTCGCAGTGTCGATCACGGACAGCATACCAGGTTCGGCCTGCTCGCTCGCCACGTACGCACGCTTCCCGTCCGGGCTGAAGGCGATCCCCCGTGGGTTCTTGGCCAGGGGGATCGTGGCGACGACCTTGAGTGTTGAAGTGTCGATTGCCGAGACGGTGCTTGAGGTCTCGTTCGAGACGTAGGCGATTTGGCCGTTCGGGCTGATCGCGATCCACTCGGGCTCCATCTGAACCTCGATGGTCGCGACCGTCGTCCCTCTGCCCGTGTCGATTACGGTCACCGTTCCGCCGTTCTCGTTCACGGCATACAGGCGGTTCCCGTCAGGACTGAGCGCCAGCCCCTCGGGGTCCACTCCAGCAGGCCACGCCTCGATCTGCTTCCCGATCTCGACATCGATGACGCTGACGCTGTCCGAATTGCCGTTGCTCACGTACACGCGCCGCCCGTCCGGGGAGATCGCCACCCCCCTTGGGCGTTTGCCAACGCGGATCGTGCGAACGACCTTATTGGTCGCCGTGTCAATTACCGAGACGTCATCGGATTTCTCGTTGGCCACATAGGCCAACGGACCGGCGGATGCTACAGGGGGGACACCTACAAGGAACACAAGGACAAAAGAGACAAGAGCAAGAAGGGACCGCTGACCCAAGTGTAGTCTTCTCAGCATTCTCTATCCGCCTTTAGTGCCAAGTCTTGCGCGTCGAGGTCCAAGATGTCCTGTTCAGCCTTGCGCCTCTTTCCCGGGCAAAGAAGCAGGAATTTCGTACCACAAAACTGGAGGGCTGTCCACAGATAAAACGGTGTGTGTATGGAAGGAGGGAGGGATGCGGGACAAAGAAATCAGCCTCAGCTTCACGCGGGAGAACTCATCCGTGCGTGGCCGCCGAAACGGCCAGCCTGATCGGTTGAGTCCTAGAACGTGATTACAATGATGCTTCGGTTGAGGTACTGCCCGGTCCCGCCGGTGGCGCCAGTCGCCCCGGTCGCGCCTTAGGCGCCCGTCGGTCCAGTTGGTCCGATTGGCCCAGGAGGTCTAATGTCGCTTGGGAAGAGTTGTGCCATGTTGTCCATTGGGGTGACCATGAGCTCAATCAGACTAGTCAATAATATCGTGCTAATTGTGGCTTGAGAGAGGGCCGAACACCCTAGCATATACCACCATATGACTATGGGCTGAACCACGCGCAAAATGACCCAATACTTGTCACGTTGCTCTGCCCAGAGGTACTGGCGGCTGAAAAAATAGTAATCGAGCCAGTGTTCGCCCCATTCCGCACCACTCCATCAAGCTCCCACGCCGATCGCGTCGTGCTCACGCCACTGGTGACGGCTGCTGTGCAGCCCGTACACGTGCTGGCCCAGGCGACTGCAATATTCTCCTGCACTGAAGCGGTCATGCTGGTCGTGAATTTCCGCACACTGAACGTCACCTGGGTTGGTGATGCTGGCGTTGCCACGGCGTAACGGATCAATGAGGTCGCAGTGCTGGTGCTGATGAGGACGCAATGGAAATTGTAATCGGTATTCGCGCTGACAGACCATGTCAGTCCTGTGACGGCGGCTCCCGTGGTGCTCGTAGTGGTCACATCCGCGCTGGAGACCTTGACGTAGTTGACAGAGACCGGACCAGTGGGGCCAGTCGGGCCTGCTGACCCAGTTGGTCCTGTGGGGCCAGTTGCCCCCTGCGCCCCCGTCGCCCCCGTCGGCCCCGTCGCGCCGGTGAGCCCGGTGGTACCCGTCGGGCCAGTCACCCCCGTGGCGCCCGTCGCCCCGGTGGGGCCTGTTGGCCCTTGCGCGCCGGTCGGCCCGGTCGGGCCGGTCGCACCTAGATCGCCCGCCAGACCGATATTCCAACTCGCGAAGGTACCCGAGCCGACGATTCTATCCACCGTTACAGTCAGTGTGGTCCCGCTATAGCTCGCAACCGGCCCTTCCATGTAATTACTGACCGAGTTACTCACGCGCACACGGTCACCTCCCAGGTAGGCAAGCCCCGCTTGCGTCGTGAACACCTGTGACCCCGTGCCGATGGTCACGGAGCTGGTGGACGTCGCCGTGTAACCAGCACCGGTCGCGCCGGTGAGCCCGGT
>JBGPUH010000117.1:0-7190 GCA_041491025.1 Methylomirabilis sp. (SeqCode) | reverse complement strand
GTCGGCCTTCCACGACAACGCCAGCCAATGGGAGATGTGGCGGAAGGACAAGCCCGCCTATCAGGCCTGGCTGAATGAGAAGATTGCGGACAAAGCCACCACCGCCCGTTCCCATGGATTCCGCTATCGCGGGCAGTACGACGAGGAGTTGGCCACGGGTCCGTTGGATCTGGGCGGGGGTGTCGTGACAACCGGCATTCCAGGTGAGAACGCGAAGACAAAGGCGTAGGGAGGACCGAGGGAGGGGTCAGACATGACGGTAGCGCAGGCACCCACGCGTGCCCCGTATCAGGTTGAACAGGAGCTTCTCATCTCCGGGAGTGAGGCGATCGCCGAGGCTCTCACGCTCGCTGACATCGACGTCGTCACCGCCTACCCGATCCGGCCGTACGACACGGTCATGCAGGCGGTGGCCAAGAAGATCGCCAACGGTCTCCTCGACGCTGAGTATATCGTGGCCGAAGGCGAGCACAGCCAATTCGAGATCGTCAAGCACGCCTCGGCCGTGGGGGCAAGGGTCTTTTGCGGCTCCTCCGGCGTGGGTTGGATGTATGCCATGGAGCCAATCACCGTGACGCCGGCCCTCCGCATCCCGATGGTCGCCATGGTGGGCAACCGGGCCCTCGATGACCCCGGCGCCTTCGGCGTGGAACATAACGACGCCCTCTCGGTCCGCGACCTGGGCTGGTTGCTGACCTGGGTCGACACTGCCCAGGAAGCGCTTGACACCACGCTGATCGCCTACCGGGTGGCAGAGGACAGGCGGATTTTCCTCCCGATCGCCATCTCATGCGACGGCGCCTTCCTCACCCATTCTCAGACCCTCTGCAAAGTGCCAACCAAGGCTCAGGTGGAGGCGTTCCTCCCGCCTTACAATCGGGGTGATCTGCTGCTTCATCCGGACAACCCCATCTCGGTCGCGCCCCAGGTCAATGAGGATTGGGTCATGGAGATCCGGCAACAGAACAACGAGGCCACAAACCGCGCCTACGGGGTGATCGAGGAGGCCTATCGGGACTTCAGGAGGATCTTCGGCCGCGACCTGCACAACCCCTGGTTCGAGGAATACATGACCGATGACAACCCCGACGTGGTCCTCATGGGCATGGGGACCCTCTCCATGCCCGTGAAGGTGACGGTCAGAAAGCTGCGGGCCGAGGGAAAAAAGGTCGGATTCATCCGCCTGAAATGGTTCCGGCCGTTCCCCTACGAACCCCTAGCGCAGGCCCTCGGCAAGGCCAAGGCCATCGGGGTCATCGACCGGGACTATTCGTTCGGATCTCCCTTCGGCTCCGGCGTGGTGGCCAACGAGGTGCGGGCGGCCCTGTACAACTCCGAGAAGCGACCACCCCTGATCGGCTTCATTTTCGGGCTGGGCGGCCGCGAGGTGACCATCGAAAACGTGACGAAGGCCGTCGAACTCTGCGAGCACGCGGCAAGAACCGGGAAGACCGACAAAGGGACCTACTGGCTGGGCGTTCGAGAATAACGCTCCGAGCAACGTGAGGAGGACATGATGGCGGAACTGGTGATCAACCCACAGACTCAAAACCTCCTGCCCTTCAAGGGCGTCAAGAAGGTCGAGATCAAGGAGTATTTCTCCTCCGGCCACCGAACCTGCCAAGGATGCGAGTCGGCGCTGGTCATGAAGCTCATGGTCAAAGCTGCCGGGCCCCGGACCATCGTGCTCGGCTCCACCGGCTGCATGTACGTGGCCAACACCACCTACTACTCCACTCCCTGGGTCGTGCCCTGGATGCATACACAGCTCGGCTCCTCCGGCTCCGCCGCGCTTGGGACCGCCGCGGGGCTGAAGGCCCTCATGAGGAAGGGGAAGATGAAGGCCGAGCCGATCAACGTTATCGCCTTCTGCGGCGACGGCGGCGGGGCTGACATGGGGCTTGCCGCCATCTCGGCGACCCTGACCCACAAGGAGTACAACTCCCTGATCCTGATGTACGACAACGAGTCGTATGCCAACACCGACATCCAGCTCTCCGGCTCAACCCCCTACGGGGCCAATACCACCTTCAGTCCCCCGGGCTCGGTGAAGCGGATCATGCACACCCGCTGGAAGAAGAACATGGCCGGGATGCTGGCTGCAGGCCACCCGGAGTGTCGCTATGTGGCCACGGTCTGTGCCTCCTACCCCGTAGAGATGATGAACAAGGTGCGGAGGGCGCTCTCGATCGGAGGCCCTACCTTCATCCACTCGCTGGACCCGTGCCCCAAGGGTTGGGACTACGACCCGATGCTGTCCCATGAGCTGGGCGAGCTGGCGGTTGAAACCGGGATCTGGCCGCTTTACGAGGTAGAGGATGGCGTGGTACACTACTACGGCAAGACCAAGTCCATCGTCGGAGGACGGAAGCGCAAACCGGCCCGCGAGTACCTTCTGAAGCAAGGCCGCTTCGCTCACTTCACCGAGGAGGACTTCGAATACTTCCAGGCCAAGGTGGACGAAATGTGGGAGAAGTGGGAAATCCCGGCTGTGATCCCGTTTCGCAAAATCGACATCGCAAAGGCCGCACTCGACGTTCAGTAGCCCTCGGAGACCGATGATCGTCCTGTGACCACTCTTGGCGAGGCCAGGCGCAAACACGCGCTTGGCCTCGCTGCGTTTTTGGGCAACAACCTTTCACACTGTCAGGAGGATCGGCCGATGCGATATGTCTCCCGCCACAGCTCGTGTTTGTTTGCAGTCCTCGTGCTGGTCGCCGCGCTGACGCCGGCCCATGCCGCATGGGAACCTACCAAGCCCATCGAATTCGTTGTCCCGGCAGGCCCGGGTGGTGGGGCGGATCAGATGGCCCGACTGATCTCCGGCTTCGCCGAGAAGCACAAGCTGTCGCCGCAGCCGCTCATCGTGGTCAACAGGGCGGGCGGGGCAGGCGCGGAGGGCTTCCTGTACGTCAAGGGCAAGAAAGGCGATGCTCACACGATCATCATCACCCTCTCGAACCTGTTCACAACACCGCTTCATACGGGCGTGCCCTTCAACTGGAGAGATCTGACGCCGATCGCGCGCATGGCCCTCGATCAGTTCATCCTCTGGGTCAATGCCGAGACCCCTTACAAGACGGCCAAGGAATACCTTGCCGCGGTGAAGGAACGGTCGGGCAGCGGTAACCGGATGAAGATGGGCGGCACCGGTTCCGCGCAGGAGGACCAGATCCTCACCATCCAGCTCGAGCAGGCGTTAGGAGTGAAGTTCACGTACGTGCCGTTCAAGGGTGGTGGCGAGGTGTGCGTAAACCTGGTCGGCAAGCATGTCGATTCAACCGTCAACAATCCCATCGAATGCGTCAGTCACTGGAGAGCAAAGCGCGTTCGTCCCCTTGCCGTATTCGACACGGCGCGTATCCCCGACCCTGACTGGAAGGGGATTCCGACCGTGAAGGAGGCGCTCGGCGCGGACATTCACTACCTGATGCTCCGCGGCATTTTCGGCGCTCCTGACATGCCCAAGGAGGCGGTTGCCTGGTACGTCTCTTTCCTCAGGAAGGTCTACGACACGTCGGAGTTCAAGGAGTATCTGGCGCAAGGGGCGCTCAAGCCGGCGTTCGCCACCGGCGCCGAGTACGTGAAGTGGGTGGAGGAGAATGAAAAGCTCCACAAAGACCTGATGGCGAAGGGAGGCTTGCTGAAGTAGGATGCGGGCCGCGAATCTCGTCACTGCGTCCGTGTTGCTGCTGCTGGGCGGGGTTGCGATCTTCGACTCCATCCGGCTCGGCATCGGGTGGGGCACAGACGGTCCGAAGAGCGGATTCTTTCCGTTCTGGCTCGGCCTGCTTCTGGTAGTGAGCTGCAGCCTCATCGCCGTCCGGGCCGCCTTCCGTGCGTCGGCCAAGCCGTTCGTAAGCCGGGAGCAACTTCGGCCGGTGCTCAAAGTGTTGTGGCCCGCCACAGCGATGGTGGTGCTGACGCAGGTCATCGGCCTATACGTCGCCTCGGCTGTGTATTTGAGCTTTTATATGCGATGGGTCGGCCGTCACTCATGGCTCGCTGTAATCGTTCTGTCGATCAGCGTTCCAATCGCGACCTTCCTCATCTTCGAGAAATGGTTCCTGGTGCCGATGCCGAAGGGACCACTCGAGGCATGGCTCGGTTACTGACCGATGGGCCTCGAGAACATCATCCTCGGTTTTCACATCGCGATCACGCCGTTCAACCTGTTCGTCGCCGTGATCGGGATTACGCTCGGCACCATCATCGGGGTCCTGCCAGGGCTCGGCGGCGCGAACGGCGTCGCCATCCTGCTCCCGCTGACGTTCCGGATGCCGCCGACCTCCGCGATCATCCTGCTCACCTCCCTGTACTGGGGCGCCTTGTTCGGCGGCGCCATCACATCGGTGCTCTTCAACATCCCCGGTGAGCCGTGGTCGGTCGCGACCACGTTCGATGGCTACCCCATGGCCAGGAAGGGGCAGGGTGGGCAGGCGCTGACGGCTGCCTTCACGTCGTCGTTCGTGGGCGCGCTTTTCTCGACTGTGCTGATCACGTTCTTCGCGCCGATCCTGGCGGATGTGGCACTCAAGTTCGGGCCGCCGGAGATCTTCGCCATCCAGATGCTCACCTTCTCCAGCTTCGTCGGGCTCGGCGGCGGGGATCCGCTCAAGTCGCTCGTCTCGATTCTGCTCGGGTTCATCCTCGCGGCGGTCGGCCTTGATATCGTCACGGGCCAGCTACGAATGACGTTCGGATCCACCGAGCTCATGACGGGCTTCGACTTCATCGTGGCGGTCATCGGCCTGTTCGGGATCGGCGAGATCCTCCTGACCGTCGAGGAAGGGCTCGAATTCCGGGGCGCCAAGACCGTGATGAACCTGCGCGTCGTGCTGGACACCTGGAAGGTCCTGCCGCGTTACTGGCGGACCTTCTTGCGCGGGAGCATCATCGGCTTCTGGATGGGCTTCAAGCCTGGTGGTGCGACCCCCGCTTCGTTCATGAGCTACGCCTTCGCCAAGCAGGCCTCGAAACATCCTGAACAGTTCGGCAAGGGCGAGTTGGAAGGGGTCGTGGCTCCCGAGACCGCCGCCCACGCGGCGGGGGTTGCGGCGATGCTGCCGATGATCACGCTCGGGATTCCGGGGTCGCCGACAGCCGCGGTGATGCTCGGCGGCCTCATCATCTGGGGGCTCCAGCCGGGTCCCCTGCTGTTCACGGAAAAGCCGGAATTTGTCTGGGGACTCATTGCAAGCATGTACACCGGCAACATCATCGGAGTCCTGATGGTTCTTGCCTTCGTCCCCTTCTTTGCAGCCATCCTCCGCATTCCGTTCGCGATCCTCACGCCGCTCATCATCGTGGTTTGCGCGATCGGCTCGTACGCCGTGCACAACAACATGATCGACATCTGGTATATGCTTCTCTTCGGCGTGATCGGATACGTCTTCAAGAAGCTGGACTATCCACTCGCGCCACTGGTGCTCGCGCTCGTGCTTGGCGATCTGGCGGAGAATGCGCTGCGGCAGAGCCTCATCATGTCGCAGGGGTCGCTGGCGATCTTCGTGATTCGGCCGATCGCGGGCGCCATCACCGCGGTCGCCCTGCTCTTTTTCCTGATGCCGCTGCTTCGGCCATGGTGGCGGCGCATGCGCGGCACCCCCGCCGTCGTTCCTTCGCCGCGGGAGCCCTGATCATCTCCAGAAGGAGAGCCGATGGCATTCCTGCTTGATCCACAGTTCTGGGCGCGCTGGCTCGGCATCGTCTTCATCAACCTCAGCCTGTCAGGTGACAACGCCCTAGTCATCGCCATGGCGGTCCGCACCCTACCTCCCCGACAGCAGTTCTTCGGCTTGCTCGGAGGAACATTCGGGGCAGTGGCGTTTCGGCTCATCTTCATCACCATCGTCACCCGGCTCCTGCGGATCCCCTTCCTCCAGGCGGCGGGAGGGCTTGTTCTGGTCTGGATCGCTCTCAAGCTCGTCAGCGAAAACGGGGACGAAGGAGAAGGGAAGGCACGACACGGGACCACGCTGTGGGAGGCGATCTGGATCATCGTTGTGGCCGACCTCATCATGAGTCTCGATAACGTCTTGGCGGTGGCCGCGGCCGCTCGAGGGGACCTCATCCTGGTAGCCTTCGGCATCGGTCTCTCGATCCCAATCGTGATCTGGGGGAGCGGACTTCTGGCCCGACTCATGAATCGCTTCCAGTGGATCGTCTGGTTCGGCGGCGGAGTCCTCGGCTGGGTAGCAGGAGAGATGATGATCGAGGACACGATCGTCAATGGCTGGATCGGGCCGTGGGCCGGCGTCCTCCAATGGGTAGTGCCAGGCGCGCTCGCCGTGGCACTGACCCTATTGGGCTGGATCCTGGCCCGCCGCACCCCATACGCCCCTGAACAGGTGGAGACTTCGAAGGCAGTGGACTAGCGCGCGATGGAGTGGCACAAGGTCGAGCCCATCAACAGCACCCGGATCTACGAGGAGATCGTCCGACAGATCCGGACGCTGATCTCGGAGGGGAAGCTGAAGTCCGGCGACAGGCTTCCGCCGGAGAGGGAGCTTGCCGAGCGATTCAAGGTCAGCCGGCCCTCGGTCCGTGAGGCTCTGCGAACCCTGGAGTCAATGGGGCTCATCGAGATTCGACTCGGGGAGGGGACCTTCATCCGGGAAATCTCGGTGCACTCGATCATTGAGCCTCTAGCCCTTGTGATCCTGACACAGCGGGAAGCGGTGGGAGAGCTCTTCGAAGCCCGCCGGCTCCTCGAGCCGCCGATCGCCGCCCTCGCTGCCCGCCGGTCCACGAAGGACGAGATCCAGGAGATGGAGCGGATCCTGGAGGAGCAAGCCAGGGAGATAACCGCCGGACGCACTGGCCTGGCCCAAGACGCCGCCTTTCACGCGGCCATTGCCAGCTCAACCCACAACCGCGCCATCACCCGCATCGTGCACGCGTTGATCGACCTACTCACGCAGAGCCGTGAGGAATCGCTTCAAATCCCTGGGCGGGCGACGCGCTCCCACCAGGATCACCGGCGAACCCTGAAGGCGATTCAGCGGCGCGACTCGGCATCGGCCGAACGAACCATGCTGGACCACTTAGTTGCCGTGGAGAGGCTGATCATGGGCCGGCAGGCCGAAGATGGCAGGAGCCGGTCACCGCAAAAAAAGAAGACAGTGAGCTCGCCGAGGCGCGCTCCTAAAACTCCTTGAGCTCAACGCTGGCCAACCCGAGCACCCCTC
>JBGPUH010000116.1:0-7215 GCA_041491025.1 Methylomirabilis sp. (SeqCode) | reverse complement strand
CTCGAAATTTCCGGGACCCGCATCTCTGACGCTCCATCTGAACGTTGCCCAAGGTGGCCAGGTGACCATCGCTGCTTCGCCGGGGATAACCGTCGCGCCGAGCGAGTCGCTCAAGCGAGAGGTGGAGGCCCTTCTGGGTCAAGGCACGATGACTGTGCTGTGAGCTGGAAAGGAACGCCATGGCCACATTCACGTTGGAGTTCGAGCATCCCATCGTCAAGCTGGAAGACAAGATCGAGGAGCTGAAACGGCTTTCCGAGGTTCAGAAAGTGGATTTCTCCAAGGAGATCGCCGACCTGGAGAACAAGGTGGTGAGCCTTCGCGGGGAGATCTTCTCCCGCTTGACTCCCTGGCAACGCTGTCAGATCGCCCGTCATCCAAACCGCCCGTACACGCTCGATTACATCCGGATGCTGATGACCGATTTCGTGGAGCTGCACGGCGACAGAGCGTTCGGTGATGATAAGGCGATCGTCGGGGGGCTCGCGCGCCTCGATGGGATGCCGATCGTGGTGATCGGTCACCAGAAAGGGCGGGACACCAAGGAGAAGATCGCCAGGAACTTCGCCATGGCCAACCCGGAAGGATACCGGAAGGCGCTTCGCCTGATGAAGCTGGCGGAAAAGTTTAGGAAGCCGATCCTGACCTTCGTGGACACGCCAGGTGCCTACCCAGGGATCGGCGCGGAGGAACGAGGCCAAGCCGAGGCGATCGCCCGTAACTTGAGGGAGATGTCCGAACTCAAGACGCCGATCGTGGTTGTGGTCACTGGCGAAGGGGGGTCGGGTGGCGCGCTGGGGATCGCGGTAGGGGATTCCATCTCGATGCTCGAGTATGCCATCTACTCGGTCATCTCGCCCGAAGGGTGCGCCTCCATCCTGTGGCGGGATCCAGCGAAGGCGCCTGATGCCGCCCATGCCTTGGGGCTCACCCCTGAGACGCTGAAGCGACTCAGCCTGATCGACGTGATCATTTCGGAGCCGATGGGAGGGGCCCACCGGAACCCGCAGGAGATGGCCACGACCCTGAAAGGGCACCTCGTCAAAGAGTTTTCCAGGCTCGCGCAGACATCCGTGGACGAGTTGCTGGAGCGCCGCTACGAGAAATTCCGCCGAATGGGTGTCTTCGAGGAAGGGCAATGACGGCTCGCGAGCCAGGACAAGCCCGAATGGGATGCCGCAGTCCTCGATGATCTCCACGTTCCTCGCACAGTGCTCCCGCACGACTGAAGCATAGTCCGATCGCTGTCCGCCTGCGTTACGCTTGCCAGCGGGGTTCGGCATGATCGCTTATGGGATGCTGCCGCAATACCCGCAGCCCACGTGAAACTATAGCAAGCGCATTAATTGTTGTTACTTTGTCATTGCGAGCGACCACATAAGCCGAAGCCCAGAGCGAAGCGAAGGGGTGGCAATCTCATCGGACTTTGGCTGCGAGATTGCTTCGGCGCTCCGCTCCTCGCAATGACGCGAAAGGAGAGCACGATGACCTGTTGTGCGACGGTGAGATGGGCCATGATTGGTTGGCTGGTTGGACTATGCCTATTGGCCACCTCGGGCGAGGGGCTGGCGGATCAGGCTCGGGGATGGGAGAAGGGGAAGGGGTACGGTTGGATATGGGGCCAGGCCGATGAGATCGGCGCGCTGAACGCCCTCACACCCCAGAAGGTGCTCAATTCGATTTCTCTGGTCAGGCAGGGCAAGGTTTACGACCTGGGTGTGCGTTTCGATCGGACCTCATTTGTCTGGCCGGGGCATTCGCCCACCGAGGTCATCGCGTTTCGGACACCGGAGGGGCTCAAGCGCCAGCAGGACCTCCCCGTCTATCAGCCCGGACCCAATCGGGCAGGAGTCACGTGGCACAGTGCCGCCGTCTTTATCAACGATAACGTCGGGACGCAGATCGATAGCTTGTCCCATATTGCGATCGGCGAAGACAATCACTGGTACAACGGCTACAGGGAATCGGAATGGGGCGGGAACTGGGGACCGCGGAAGGCCTCGGCCGACAAGATCCCGCCCATCGTCACCAGAGGGGTCCTGATCGACATCGCCGGATATAAGGGCCTACAGGCCCTTCCGAGCAAATACAGCATCTCCCCCCAGGAATTGCAGCAGGCCCTCGCGGCCCAGCGGGTGGAGATCGAGCCGGGCGATGCTGTCTTTATACGAACCGGGACCTTGCGCTACTGGGGTGAGACCGGGGCCGACAAAGCGAAGCTGGCGGAGCACGACTCGGCCGGGATCAGCCCGGAGGCCGCCAGGTGGCTGGTTGAACAGAAGGGGGCGGTGCTGATCGGGGCAGACAATTCTGGCTTGGAGACGCTGGCCTGGAAGCCTGGCGAGTTCTACCCCGCTCACGCGTATCTCCTGGTGGAGCAGGGGGTCTACATCGGGGAGCTTCACTATCTCGAGGAGCTGGCGAAGGACAAGGTCTACGAGTTCCTCTACATCTGTACGACGAATAAGATCAAGGGGACGTCTGCTGGCTTCACGCTCCGACCAGTTGCGATCCGATGACCCCCCGTCCAGTCGACCGCCATCACCGGCTGCTAATGCCGTTTCAACTTTTTAGCACAAACGGAAGTATGGTGCGACAGCCGATCAGTATGCCGACAAGCCAATTTGTCGTTAGGCGGATAACGTTGGAACGGCACTAATCGAGCGATGGTCCTGATGGTTGATGCCCGGCACCGAGTCTGCGGTCTTCAGCGGGCGGTCTGCTCCATGATCCAGCGCAGCGGGACGATGTAAGCGCGGATCGCCAGAAGGAGGAGATGAAGGCCGGCCAGCACGAGGGAGCCGACCGCGGCTGCCCTGGAAGTGCGGTGGTTGATTCCAAATGCGAGCCACTGGAGGGTACCTGCCACCGCGAAGAAGTCGCCGGCCTGGTGTCCCGGAGCGAAGAGGATTGCTGTGGGGGCAACGGTCCGGATGTCCAGCGCGCTGACGATCTGGTAGAGATACCATGCGCCGCTGACGACATACCCAATCGTGAGCGGTGTCGCCAAGCGTCCTGCGAGAGTGATCACCTGACTGGGGGGTCTCATGGGTCTTTGCCTTGTCCTGAAGAAATGGTCTCGCTCGAGCGCCGCTACAGAACGGCCCGATCAGGAGCCGCCGGTGTACTCGGCGAGGATCTTCGGAAGGTGGGCGGTGAAGACAGAGCGGGGCATCACCCGATCGCATCCAGCCATGCTGGCCTTGACTTTGAGGTCTGCCTGGACGTGAGAGAGGAAGCCGACGATGGGAATATGGCGGAGGTCAGGGTCTTCTTTGATTTGACCGATCGTCTCGATCGGGTTGCAGCGCGTGGAATTGAGATCAATGATCAAGAGCGTCGGCTTTTCTGACAGGGCGCGGGCGATCACCTCGTCCTGAGTCCGCGCAAACAGAAGCGAAATGCCGAGCTGGCGGGCCGTCTCGGTAATCTTGCTCGCAAAGAAGAGGTCGTCAACCGCTACCAATACCGGCTGGTTCATGGTTGTGGGCTTTTTACCATGAGAGGATGAGGCAGTCAAACCAATTTCGCCTGCAATGGGGGGAATCGCGCGATACTGGCGAAAGAGATGCGTTGGTCATTCAGCGGTCTCAGGACTCCGTTTCTTGGTCGTCTGGCCAGGTTTTTCTGGGAAGAGATCAGGCCCAGCAGGAGCCTTCTCGCCGAGCACTTTGTAGATCCCGACGGGCTCTGTCCTGCCCTTCACCGTGACCAGGCCGATCCGTTCCGTTTCGAAGAGATCGTCGATCTCCTCGAATGTGGTGTGGCTGATCAGGAGGCTGGCCTGATACTCCTTCGTCAGGTTTTGGAGCCTCGACGCGATGTTCACGGTGTCGCCGATCGCCGTATACCCCATCCGCGCGGGCGAGCCGATGTTGCCTACGATCGCCCACCCGGTGTTGATCCCGATGCCGACGCTGAGCGGCGCCTTGCCCTGGGCCTCGATCTCGGCAGAGAATGCCGCGGCCTCGCGCAGCATGTCCAGGGCGCATCGAACCGCGCGAATCGGGTCATCCTGGCGGGCCACCGGGGCGCCCCAGAATGCCATGATGGCGTCCCCGATGTATTTGTCAAGGGTGCCGCCGCGGCTGAGTATGGGACCGGAAATACGGGTGAAGAACCGGTTCAGGAGGTCGACGACCGCTTCCGGCGAGCTCTGTTCGGACAGCGTGGTGAAGCCCCGGATGTCGCAGAACGCGACCGTGATCCGCCGCCGTATCCCTCCCAGTTCGACCTCGTCCCCTCGCTCCAGGATTTCGCGGGCCACCTCGACACTCACATAGCGCTCCAGGCTTCTCCTCGCGACCGCCTTGAGCCGCTCCTCTCCGACGAAGCGATAGATGCCGGAGCACGAGAGCGCCAGCGGGATTGTGGCGGCTGGCGCTACGAGGTTCAGCCAGTAGCCCTTGGCCAGGAACAGCCCGATCACGCACGCCGCGTAGGCCGATCCGATGGTGGCGCAGAGGATGATCGCCCAGCGAGCCCGAAGGGCTGCGGTTGCCGTTCCAACGGCCCCGCCCAGGACCAGCAGGATGACGACATTGATCCAGGAACCAGCTCTGGTCAGATACCGGTCGGTCAACATCGTCTCGATGGCATTGGCATGGACCTCGACCCCGGCCATCAGCTCGTTGCTGGACAGTGGGCTGAAAAATGGGGTGACAAAACTATCCATGAGCGTTGAACTCACCGCACCCACCAGCACGATTTTGTCACGGAAGGTCTTGGGGGGGATCTCTCCTCGCAGCACCTTGTGATAGGGAATCTGCGGGAAGGTGCGAGGCGGACCGACGTAGTTGATCAGAAAGGCGTTGTTCCTGTCCGACGGAATCATCGGGCCATCCGTGCCGTGCCTCATCCCCCGGGGTGTCATGACGAGTGGAGCGAAGCCCGCGCGTTCCAGGACGACCAAGCCGAACGACCGGAACACTTGACCGTGGTAGAGCTTCATCGGGGCGACCCTCCTGACCACTCCATCACGGTCCAGGGGCAGGCTCACAAAGCCGAAGCCGGGAGAGGCCGCGCGAAGCATGGCGATCGGCGCGATCTGTGATTCGATGACGAACTGGGCTTCCTTGATGAGGGAGAAGTGGCTGGCCCAGACCACGTTACCCGCGGCTCTGGCCCCCTCGGCAAGCAGCCTATCCTGGTGCGGATCGCTGTGCTGGGTAAACAGAAGATCCAGGCCGACCGCCCTGGCTTGCCGCAGCCGATCGAGCAAGCGGGCATGGTAGTCCCGAGGCCACGGCCAGGAGGATCCCAGCGCCTGCAGGGATTCGTAGTCCACCCCGACGATGACGATCTGGGAGGAGGGGACATGTGGGCCGCGGAGGAGAAAGAGCAGGTCAAGCGCTTTCAGCTCCAGGCGCTCGAAGGCCCCGGTGGCGGCGAGGAGACCGGCGGCGGCCGCAGCCGCGGCGCCCAGGGCGGCCCCGCCAGCCCGATGACGCCAGCCAGCCGGCCTGCCGCGCCCGACGATGCGGCCGGTACCCACCTTAGAACGGAGCGGCCACACAGAGCGGCCTGGTTCCTGAAAGAAGGATGATGGCGATCACCTTGTGAGTGTCCCTGTGTGAAGGAGTCAAGCGCGATCGATGCTCCGTCAGGACACGTGATCCCAATAGGAGAGACAGGCTACACCCGAGGGAAGATCGCCCAGAACTCCCGGTTGAGTCTGATCTCCATCTCAACCTCGGCCGTCCCGTCGTCCAGGTGGCGCACTTCCAGAAGGCCGGCGCCACGGATGAATCCATCGAGTGTGGTGCGGACGTTGTCGTTCTGGGTGGCGAGGTCTCTCACACTGGTGCTGCTCGTCACGAGAACCCCGTAGGCCGCTTCCAGGAGGTTTCGATAGGCGTCGGCCTTCGCCGCCCGCTCGGCCAGCAGGCGAGCCTGCGCTGCGGATGACGCCCCCTGCGGTCGAACGCCGCTTCCTTTGGCCCGGATGGTTGCCACAGTGCGGACGAGCTTCATGAGCTGCCGGCTCCATCCCGTCACCAGGCTCCCGTCAACGGGCACAGGGGGGGTACACGGCTTCCCGCGCTGGCCGATGCTCTGAGTGGAGCGTTGGATAGAGCAGTTGACGCCCTCACTCCAGAAATCCACGGCGCCCTCAAGCACGGTCAATTGGCTCCTTCCGTCGTCGGCGACCCTGACGTTCAACTCGGTCCCGCTGACGGCCGCCTTCGCCACCGGCGTCTCGAACTCGAGTGGATCAGGTTTCGCGGAGGTCTTCACCCAGACCTCGCCCAGCAGCATGCGGATGATCCGGACGATCCCCCCCTTTGCCGGTCTGGATCGGATGATGAAGGTGGTCTGCTCATTCAGGGCGATGCGTGTCCCGTCATGGAACTCGATCACGGCTTGACAACCTGGTTCGCTCCTCAGTTCGTCTCCCTCGAAGAGCGGAAGGATCGCGCTCCCCTTTACCCGGTCCTGCGTTCCGGCGCCTCTGATGATGATCAGGCTCCCCCGGGCGTTCTTGACAACGCCGATCGTGTTGTCGAGGCGGGCGCCCCGGACATCTGTCGAGGTGAAGAGGAGAAAGAGTCCCATCATCAAGAGCGCGCTCGCGCTTGGGCCTCCAATCCTGCTGGTTGTATGTTCCACTGCGTCGCCCCCTTCGGTCACCAGGCAGATCGTCTCCCTGAAATGCGGTCCGGCGGCCCGTGCAGATTGCGTGTCCGCCGGAAGCGGCAGCGTATGTATTGGCCATGTGCACGCGGCCTCGAGGATGGCTTGCCTGCCAGGTGGGCTCTTAGTATCACGGTTATCCAGGTTTGTCAAACGGCCCTGGAAGTGGTGTGGTAGTTCAGTGATCACATGGGTAACTCTCCCTCCCATTGCAGAGAAGAGTGGTGGCGCGTCAACGCTTCCACCCAACTAGGAAGGAGGTCACTCATGGCACACCGTATCAGAGAGCAGGTTATTCGCCACCGGCTCGGCTGGTTCCGCACAGCGCAGGAACTGAGGTCAATCACCGATGTGTGACAAGACTACAGACCCGTGTCGCGTTGACAATACAGGTCTCAGCACCTATCATTGTCAAGGCACTGTGAACGTTGACGTAAGGAGGGATCATGGCTGTCATGCGATTTGACAAATTCACCTTCAAGGCGCAGGAGGCGATCCAACACGCCCAGAAGCAGGCCGAGGAGCATCAGCATCAGGCGATTGACGTCGAGCACCTGTTGCTGGCCCTTGTCGAGCAGCCGG
>JBGPUH010000115.1:0-7271 GCA_041491025.1 Methylomirabilis sp. (SeqCode) | reverse complement strand
CTACCTGGCACAACTTACGCGGCAGCACGTCACTGTGGCGCTGAACGGAGATGCGGGCGATGAGAACTTCGCCGGCTACGACCGGTACGTGGCCAACGTGCTTGCCGGCCGGTACGAGCGGATCCCGCGCATTCTCCGGCGGCCGCTCGAAGCGCTGGTTCGGGCTCTTCCAGCGCCACCCCGTTCAAGGAGCCTTCTCTCCAGGGGCAAGCGTTTCTTTGAAGGCCTCGCTGAGCCGCCCAAGCGGCGATATGCGCGCTGGGTGAGCCACTTTCATCCGGACCTCAAGGCCGAGCTGTGCACCGTGGAATTTCTGCGGGCAGCAGGTGGGAAAGACTCCGCGGAACTGCTCCTCGACGTGTATCGAGCCTCCGATGCGCCGGACTTCATCGACGCGACTCTTGATGTAGATGTCAACACCTACCTCCCCGAGGACCTGCTGGTCAAGGTGGACATCGCTACCATGGCCCACGGGCTGGAGGGCCGCTCTCCCATGCTGGATCACCTGTTCATGGAGTTCTGCGCGAGCCTCCCTTCCCATATGAAGTTGCGCGGAACGGCCAAAAAGTATATCTTCAAGCGAGCGGTTCAGGCGCTCTTGCCCCGGGATATCATCGAACGTCCCAAGATGGGGTTCGGGGTCCCGCTGGACCAATGGTTTCGCTTCGATCTCCGCGAGATGGCCCAGGATGTGCTCCTCAGCCCTCGGGCAGTAGAGCGGGGCTATTTTCACAAGGAGGTCGTCCAGCGATTGCTTGATGAGCACATCACAGGCGTGCGGCAGTGGCATTACCAGCTTTGGAATCTCTTGATGCTGGAATTGTGGCACAGGACGTTTGTCGATCGATGATCAAGGGGATGGCGAGGTGGGGATGTACCTTGTGACCGGCGGGGCGGGATTTATCGGGTCGCACCTCATCCATGCCCTGCTGCAGAGAGGCGAGCAGGTTCGGGTTCTGGATGATTGTTCGACCGGACGACGGGAAAATCTCCTGAACATCCTGGACCAGATCGAGTTGGTGGAGGGGAGTCTGGCCGACCCTCACGCTGTGGAGCGAGCAGTGGAGGGTGTGACGTTCGTTCTCCACCAGGGGGCCAGGCCGTCCGTCCCGCGATCGATACAAGATCCGCTCGGGACGCATCAGGCCAACGCAACCGGGACCCTGAACCTGTTGGTCGCCTCCCGTCGCGCCGGAGTAGCGCGCGTGGTCTATGCATCTTCCTCCTCAGTGTACGGCGACACGCCGGCCCTCCCCAAAGAAGAACGGATGCAACCGGAGCCGAGGTCTCCCTATGCGGCCTCGAAGCTGGCGGGCGAACTCTACTGCCAGGTCTTCCACAGGGCCTATGGTCTGCAGACCGTCTCGCTCCGATATTTCAACGTCTTCGGTCCCAGGCAGGATCCGTCCTCGGAATACGCGGCCGTCATCCCGAAGTTCATTACTGCGATGATGGCCGGTCGGCCGCCCACCATCTTCGGTGACGGAAAACAGTCGCGTGACTTCACCTATGTACAAGACGTCGTCAACGCCAATCTCCGGGCCCTCGAAGCACCCAAGGCTCCCGGTTCGGCCATCAATGTCGCGCGGGGTGAGCGGCACACGTTGCTTCAGCTCGTTGATCTCCTGAATGACATCTTGGGGACGGATTTCGAACCAATCTTCGCCCCCGCGCGCCAGGGTGACGTTCGCCATTCTCATGCCTCGACGGTTTTGGCCCGAGGACTCCTGGGCTACGAGCCAAGCGTGACCTTCCGCGAGGGGCTCGAGCGCACGGTCGAGTGGTTCAAGCGACATGGGTAACCCCATTCGCGTCTGCCGGATCATCGGCCGCCTCAACATCGGGGGCCCGGCGATCCACGCCATCCTGCTGACGAAAGGTTTGCGCGCCCGCGGATACGAGACCGTGCTGGTGGCTGGGCGCGAAGGGGAGCGCGAGGGGTCCTTGCGAGATCTCGCCGCAGAAAAGGGCGTCGAGCCACTGTTCCTCCCGGAGCTTGGGCGCGAGGTCCGACCGGGTGGCGACCTCGTCGCCTTTTTCAGACTCCTCCGGCTGTTCCGCCAGCAGCAGCCGGACATCGTCCATACCCACACGGCCAAGGCTGGCGCTCTTGGCCGCGTTGCCGCCAAGCTGGCCGGCATCCCCATCATCATTCACACGTTCCATGGGCATACCTTCCGCGGCTACTTCAGTCGGGGAGCGACGCGGTTTTTCCTGACAATCGAGCGCCGTCTTGCCTCTGCCACCACAAAGGTCCTGGCCGTCAGCGAAGGGCAGCGGCAGGATCTTCTTCGCCTCCGAATCGGCAGTCCGGAGACTGTGGGAGTGATGCCTCTCGGGCTGGAGCTCGACAATCTCCTCCGATCCCATCTACGGAGAGGGGAGGTTCGACGAAGGCTCGGAGCCTCGCACGAGGTGCCGCTCGTCGGGATCATCGCCCGGCTCGTGCCGATCAAAGACCTGGACACCTTCCTGGAGGCGGCATCAGATCTACGGCGATCCCGGCCGGATGTCCGGTTCCTGATCGTGGGTGACGGCGAGCTCCGACCTCTGCTGGAGCAACGGGCCCGCGCGTTGGGGCTGGACGGGAGCGCCCATTTCCTCGGCTGGCAGCGTGACCTCGAACCGATCTATGCTGACCTGGATCTGCTGGTCCTGTCGTCTCTCAATGAGGGGACCCCTGTGTCTCTTATCGAGGGAATGGCGGCCGGACTTCCAGTGGTGGCCACTGAGGTCGGCGGGGTGCCCGACCTCGTGGAAAACGGGAAAACCGGCCTGCTCGTTCCCCCCAAAGATCCCGGGGCCTTGAGTGCGGCGATGGACACGCTTCTTGGGGACGCCGACAGACGGCGCGAGATGGGACGTCTCGGCCGAGAGGCCGTCTATCCGAAGTATAGCGATGTTGCCCTCATGGATCGCATGGACCGCCTGTACTCCTCCCTCCTCCAAGCCGCGGCGGGGCGCCAATCCGTCGGTCAGGAGATCCGCGGATGAAGGTCCTCGTCACCGGCGGCGCGGGGTATATCGGCTCTCACCTGGTTGACCATCTGCTCAGCCGTGGGGATGAGGTGTTCGCCATCGATAACCTCTCGACCGGTAATATCGCCAATATCCAGCCTTACATCGGCCAGGACCATTTTCACTTCCTGAATGACACGATCCTGAACGAAAATGTGCTTGACCCCTTGGTCTCCCAGGTCGATGTGGTGTATCATCTGGCGGCCATTGTCGGCGTGAAGAACGTCGTGGCCGATCCGCTGGCCGCCATCAAAACCAACGTGACCGGAACCGAGGTGGTGTTGAATGCGGCCTTCAAATGCTGGAAGAAGGTCGTGCTGGCCTCCACCTCCGAAATCTATGGCAAATCGGCCAAGATTCCCTTCCATGAGGACGGTGATCGGGTCTTGGGCCCCACCACCGTGGGCCGCTGGTCCTACTCAACCTCGAAGGCGATCGACGAGCATTTTGCCTTCGCGTACGCGGCCAAGGGCCTGTCCATGGCTATTGTGCGCTACTTCAATTCTTACGGCCCGCGTCTGGACGAGAAAGGGTATGGCAGCGTGGTCGCCAACTTCATCCGACAGGCCTTGAAAGGCGAGCCGATCACGGTGCACGGCGATGGCCTGCAAAGCCGTTGCTTCACCTACATCGATGACACCGTGGTGGGGACGGTCCTGGCCGGGGAGATCAAGGCGGGGGAGGGATCGGTGTTCAATATCGGCTCCGATGCGGAAACCACAGTCCTGGACTTGGCGCTTGCTGTCAAACGACTAGCCGGTTCTCGGTCGGAGATGATTTTTGTTCCGTACAAGGCATACTATGGTGAGGGGTTCGAGGACACGCGACGGCGGGTTCCATCGATCGATCGAGCGAAAGAGGTGCTGGGATTCGTTCCACAGGTGGGATTGGAGGAGGGGCTCATTCGCACCATCGCTTGGTGCCGTGAACACTATACCCGTTGAAGAGCTTCGCCGGAGAACAACAGATGCCCCACGGAGCGTTTGCTCAGAAGATCGAAACCAGGCAAGCAACGGTCGCCGTCATCGGCCTGGGCTATGTTGGGCTTCCGCTCGCTGTTGCGTTGGCGGAGTCCGGCTTGACGACGATTGGTCTCGATATCGACTGCGAGAAGGTGGACCGCCTTCGCAGAGGGCTGAGCTACATCCCCGACGTGGCGGCGGCGGCCGTGGCGGCCCAGGTCGGGGAGGGCAGGCTGGTGCCCGCGACAGACGAGACGGTCCTCGACCGCGTCGATGCGACTGTGATCTGTGTCCCGACACCCTTCACCAAGGCGAAGTCCCCGGATCTGACGGCGGTCATCGCTGCCTCTGAGGCGGTGGCCCGGCACCTGCACCGGGGACAGCTCATCGTGCTCCAAAGTACCACCTATCCGGGGACCACAGAAGAGGTCGTTCGTCCGATCCTGGACCGGACCGGCCTGCAGGTCGGTCAGGACTACTTTCTCGCCTTCTCGCCCGAACGGATCGATCCGGGAAACACGCGCTTTGGTGTCACCAATACCCCGAAGGTGGTGGGCGGCTGCACCCCCGCATGCACCGAGGCGTGCGCCGTTCTGCTCGGTGCCCTCATTGCCCCCGATCAGATCCATCGCGTCTCCGGGCCCAGGACGGCAGAGATGTGCAAGCTCCTCGAGAACACGTTCAGGAGCGTCAATATCGCCCTGGTCAATGAGCTCCTGAAGCTCTGCGACCGAATGGGGATCGACTTCTGGGAGGTTATCGACGCCGCAAGCACGAAACCGTTCGGGTTCATGCCGTTTTATCCTGGCCCCGGCGTGGGCGGCCACTGCATTCCGGTTGACCCGTACTACCTGGCCTGGAAGGCCAGAGAGTACGACTTCCATACCAAATTCATTGAATTGGCCGCCGAAACGAACGCGAGTATGCCCTTCTATACGGTTCAGAAAGTGACCGAGGCCCTGAACGGATTGGGAAAACCCCTCAAGGGAGCGAAGGTCCTGGTCTTGGGGGTTGCCTTCAAACGGGACATCGATGATCCGCGCAATAGCCCTGCCCTGGAGGTCCTGAAGGTCCTATCCGCGCAAGGGGCCGAGGTGACCTATCATGACCCGTACATCCCGAAGGTCGTCCTGTCTGAAGATCGTTTCCTTGCGGGGGCCTCGACCGCGACGCTGGAGTCGGTCCCGCTCACTGCCGCCCGCCTCACAGCTCAGGATTGCGTCCTGGTTACCGTCGCGCACCGAGGCTTCGACTTTCCTTGGATCGTCCGTCACAGCCGGCTGGTCGTCGATGCTCAGAACGCGACGAAGCTCGTCCGAGAGGGGCGCGAGAAGATCGTGAAGCTCTAGTGCCGTTCCAACTTTATTCGCCTAACGACACATTGACGTATCGGCATACTGATCGGCTGTCGCACAGTTGTTCCACTTGTGCCACAAGGTTGGAACGGCACTAGGATCGGGTATGGGGTACCTGCGCCCGCTGGCCGAACCGCTCCTCCTGGCTCTTGCAGGCTCCCTCCTCCTCACTCCGCTCCTTCGAGGTCTTGCTCTTCGCTTCGGGTTTGTGGACCGCCCGAATGCGCGTAAGATCCACCGGGAGCCGGTCGCCCTCCTGGGCGGGGTCGCGGTGTATGTGTCCTTCGCTGCCGCGTTACTCTTCAAGGCCGCCGCGGCCGGCCCGCTGCTGGGCATTCTCCTCGGCGCGGCCTTCCTGATGCTGGTCGGGATTGTGGACGATGCGCGAGGAATGAACCCCTGGGTCAAGCTCCTGGCTCAGACAGCGGCAGCAGCGGTCGCGGTCGCCTTCGGCATCCAGACTACGTTCCTTGAGGTTTCGTACCTGAATGTCCTGTTTACACTTCTGTGGATCGTGGGCATCACCAACGCCTTCAACCTGTTGGATAATATGGATGGCCTTGCGGTCGGGGTCGCCACGATTTCGGCCTCGGCCTTTGCGATTCTGGCCAGTCGCTACAGCGACTTGGGTCCAGAGCAAGCGGCCACCGCCATGGCGGGCGCCGCGCTCGCCGGCTCCTGCCTCGGCTTTCTACGGTACAACTTCCTTCGAGCCTCCATCTTCATGGGGGATGCGGGGAGCTTGGTGCTCGGTTTCACCCTGGGTTGCCTCGCCGCCCTCGGGAGCTGGCGCAGTCCCACGGTGGCCACCTCCATTTTGATCCCGGTCCTGGTGTTGGCCTACCCGATCTTCGACACGACCTTGGTGACGCTCCTCCGCCTGCGAGAAGGCCGCCCTGTGTTCCAGGGCGGAAAAGACCATTCCTCCCATCGGTTGGTGAGCTTCGGACTTGGGCAAACCGAGGCGGTGCTCTTGATCTACCTCTTTTCCATCTGTCACGCGCTCACGGCAGCCCTGGTGACTTCAGTGACCTTGCGCCTCTCCCTGCTGGCCCTCGCCTCCAGCGCCGCTGTCATGTTTATCTTTGGGGCGGTGCTTCGGAAGGCGAAGGTCTGACACCGCAGGGGGACATCAGAAGGGAGGACCGATTGGCAAAGCGAGGGGACAGCGTGATCGTGTTGCTGGTGATACTCATCCTGGGAGCGCTGATAGGAACGGTGATAGGCGAGGTTATCGCGACCATCGCACCTGGTGGGACGCTGGAGAAGATTTTCAGTAAGGGGATCAACCCCGGTCTCTCTCCGCCCGCAACCCTCGACCTGAAGGTGATCAGCCTCTCCGTCGGGTTCAGCGTCAAGATCAACCTCTCGAGCCTGCTGGGCATCGGCCTGGCGCTTTTGATCTACAGAAGGTTGTGATCATCCTGGCGTCCGCGTCTCCACGGCGTAAGGTCCTTCTGCGGGCGCTGGGAGTGGAATTTCGGGTCATCCCCAGCTTGGCTGAGGAAGCGGGATCGCTCCCCGAGCGGACGGAGTGCCGGACCGAGACCCTGGCCCTTCGAAAAGCGACTGAGGTGGCAGCTCGGGTCGAGGAGGGACTCGTCCTCGGCGCCGACACCATCGTTGAGTGTGATGGTCGCGTTCTTGGCAAGCCGCGAGGTATGGACGAGGCTCGCCAGTTCCTACGACAGTTGAGCGGTCGGAGTCATGTGGTGATGACCGGGCTCGCGCTCGTGGAGGCCGGCAGCGGCCGAATGGAGACCGGGCACGAGGTCACCGAGGTCCGGCTGCGACCTCTGACGGACGAGGAGATCGAGGCGTATGTGCGGACGGGCGAACCGCTGGATAAGGCAGGGGGCTATGCGATCCAGGAAGGCGCCGCAGCCTTCGTGGAGGGGATCAAAGGCAGCTTTACGAACGTCGTCGGCCTGCCGCT
>JBGPUH010000114.1:0-7308 GCA_041491025.1 Methylomirabilis sp. (SeqCode) | reverse complement strand
TGCTGGGTGAGTGGCAGCGGCTCGCCGGCAGCGATGCGGATCTGGGCCTTCACGAGATCGATCCCGGTCACCATTTCCGTCACCGGGTGCTCCACCTGAATCCTCGTATTCATTTCCATAAAGTAGAAATTCCCTTCCGCATCCAGCAGAAACTCGACGGTCCCTGCCCCCAGGTACTTGACCGCGCGGGCCAGCCGGATTGCCGCCTCGCCCATTCGAGCCCTGAGGTCAGGCGTCACGGCTGGCGAGGGCGACTCCTCCAGGAGTTTCTGGTGACGGCGCTGAATCGAACAGTCTCGCTCGCCGAGGTGGACGACTGAGCCGGTCTGGTCTCCCAACAGTTGAATCTCGATGTGGCGAGCGGGAGAGACGTACCGCTCGAGATAGAGGGCAGGATTCCCGAACGCGGCCGCTGCCTCAGCGGAGGCGGCAGCGAAGGCGCGGCCAATCTCCGACGCGGCTGAAACCAGCCGCATCCCTTTTCCGCCGCCGCCCGCGCTGGCCTTCAGCATGAGCGGGTAGCCGACCTGCAGCGCGACCTGAACCGCCTCCTCCGCGCTACTGAGCGACGCCTGACTCCCCGGCACCACCGGAACCCCGGCCGCCATGGCCATCTCCCTTGCCTTGACTTTGTCCCCCATCAGCCGGATCTGTTCGGCCGTGGGGCCGATAAACACGATCCCAGACTGCTCGCATATTTCCGCGAAGGAGCTATTCTCGGCCAAGAATCCGTAGCCCGGGTGGATCGCTTCGGCGCCCGTGATCCCGGCGGCGCTGATAAGGCGAGGCGTATTCAGATAGCTCTTGGCAGCTTGGGGAGGGCCGATGCAAATCGACTCGTCCGCCAGTTGCACGTGCAGCGACTTGGCATCGGCCTCGGAGTATACCGCCACGGTCTTCACGCCAAGCTCGCGGCAGGCGCGGATGATCCGGAGGGCGATCTCCCCCCTGTTGGCAATTAAGATCTTGGAAAACATAGCGGGGCGGAGTCAGACCGATGGCCCGGACTCGTGGGGATCGCCGGGTGAGAAGGGGTGAAGCGAGCGTCAGGCAGGTTCAATGAGAAATAGCGGCTGTCCATACTCGACCGGCTGAGCGTTCTCTACCAGGATGCAGCGGACCGTTCCCCTGACTTCGGACTCGATCTCGTTCATAAGTTTCATCGCCTCGATGAGACAGAGGACCGTCCCTTTCTCGACCTTGTCACCCTCCCGCACGTAGGCGTCGGCACCGGGCGCCGACGCCCGGTAGAAGGTGCCAACCATCGGTGACTCGACGGTGACAAGGTTTGTGGCCTCTCGGATCTCGGGCGCGCTGGGAACCACCACCGCCGCTTGAGGCATCGAAGCTGAGGGGATAGGGCTCGGGGTCGCCACAGGCCCTTGGGCTCCCCGACGACGGATGCGAACGCGACGACCCTCTTGCTCAACCTCGATCTCCTCGACATCGGTCCCCTGAATCAGTTTCAGGACTGCCTTGATCTGTTTGAGGTCCATGGGGCCCTCCTCAGGCTCGCTCCACATAGGTGCCAGAGCGAGTATCCACGCGAAGCAGGTCGCCGATGTTGATAAACAGCGGAACCTGGATCACTGCGCCAGTCTCCAGTTTGGCCGGCTTAGAGCCGCCAGAGGTGGTGTCGCCACGGAAGCCGGGCTCGGTTTCGACCACCTTGAGCTCCACAAAGGTCGGAAGTACAACACCGACAGGTCCCCCTCGGTGGAACAGGACGGAAATGACCAGTTCTTCCTTGAGGACGCCGCTGGCCTCCCCGATCTGCTTCTCCTCCAAGGTGAACTGCTCGAAACTCTCGGTATCCATGAAGTGATAGGCATCCTCGGTGCGATAGAGGAACTGAACCTTCCGTTCCTCCACTTCCGCCCGCTCGAGCTTCTCCTCGGTCCTGAAGGTGCGGTCGATGATGGCGCCGGTCTTCATATTCTTCAGCTTGGTCCGCATGAACGCTCCGCCCTTGCCGGGTTTGACCCACTGAAAGTCGGTCACGACGTACGGAGTCCCGTCCAGTTCGATCTTGACACCAGGGCGAAGATCCCCTCCTCCGATCATCATCTCCAATGTCCCTCGTGTGTTGGCCACATAGGATGGCGCACCTATGATCTCTTTGCCTCAAGAAGGTGAAGGGCGGCCTGCAACCCAAGCACATAGCTAAAAGGACCGAAACCGGTGATCTGCCCGGCGACGACGTCTGCGATCAGTGACTGGCGACGAAACTCCTCCCGCCGGTAGATGTTCGACAGGTGCACCTCCACCGCCGGGATGGCGGCGGCCACGATCGCGTCCCGGAGACCTACGCTCGTGTGGGTCAAGCCGGCCGGGTTCACCACAATTGCGTCAGCCCACCCGATGGCGTTCTGGATGGCGTCGATCAACGCGCCTTCGTGATTCGTCTGAACGAACCGGATCTCGGCCTCCCGTGAGGCGGCATAGGATCTGAGCTCATCCTCGATCTCCTTCAGCGTCATTCGGCCATACTGATCCGGTTCGCGACGGCCAAGCAGATTCAAGTTGGGACCATTCAACACCAGAATCCGTCTCGCCGAGGAACCCTTCTCGGACTGCGGTGGGAACACCTGCAACCTCCTTGTGGTGGAAACCAAAGGGGAAGGATGCGTCTCAACTGCGCCACGTGGCTGCATTCCCTCCGCCATCCGGTAGCGGCGAACTCCCTGCAGCCAGGACTCCAATTCTTCCAGTACCATCTCCTTGCGACTCCTGCGCAATGGAGTCGCAAAGGCAACGGCGGCCGGCTCTTTGGCCACGTCGAACGAGGGCAGCGAACCGGCCACAGCCTGAGGTGGACATGGCGCGACCGGGTGTTCGGCTACAGGTGGACTGGGCGCCTCGGGCCGGGGCATCGGTGCCGACTCCCGCTTCTCCCGCAGGGCCGTCAGCTTTGCCCGAATGTCCTCCCTGAACGGCTCATGCTCAAGCAGTTGCTCGTAGATCGCGGCAGCATGATCCGTGAGGCCCTGCGAGGCGTACAGATCCGCCAGCGTTTCGGTGGCCAGCGGATCTCTTCGCGGTTCTACGGGGCCAAAGCCCGCAAGCTCAGGAACATCCTTAGGCTCGGCCCTTGTGAGCGAGGGCTCAAAGGTGGAGATGGTTCTGCGCAACGTGAGCAGGCTTGCCAGCATCTCACGATCCAGTGGGGCGAACTCCAGAGCGGCCTCGTAGTGCCTGATGGCATCATTCGTCCTGCCCTGGGCCTCACAGATCTGTGCGAGGTGCACGCGCGCTCGCACGTTCTCCGGCGACAACTCAAGGACCCGATGAAACTCCTCTTCGGCCTTCGCCTGGTCACCGCTCTCCAGATACGCCCGCCCGAGCACCACCCGGGGGCTGACATAGGTGGATCGCGCCTTCAGCACCTGAAGACACAGCGCGATGGCTTGGTCGAATTGCCCACGCCTTCGGCAGCGATCGGCCACCCTGGCGACCGAGTGTGCGGATTCCTCGCCGGGCTTCAGACTTCCCGCCGGTCCAGGCACCCTGCCGATCTTGGCCTCCCCCCTTATGATGGCCATCCGGCAGCGGCCAGCACCTCCTTCAGTTCATCCGATTCCGAAATGGCGGCCAACGTAACATGCCCGATCCCCTTTGTCAAGACGAAATAGATCACTTGATCCTTCACCTTTTTGTCGTAATTCATTGTCTTTAAAAGACTTCTCACGTTCGCCGATAACCTTGTCGGCAGCCCGATCCTCTCCAGGAGTGAGCGCAGCCTGAGCAGATCGTCCTGTTCGCAAAGGCCACGCCTCACCGATAGCATGGTTGCCACCACCATGCCGATCGCCACCGCCTCGCCGTGAAGGAGTCGTCGGTATCCGGTGATGGCCTCGAGGGCGTGGCCCACGGTGTGTCCGAAGTTGAGGATCGCGCGCATCCCCTCCTCGCGTTCATCCTGTTCGACGACCCTGGCCTTGATGGCGCACGATCGTTCCACAACAAAGGCCAGTGGCTCCTCCTCGACGCGGAGAATCGACTCGACGTGCGCTTCGAGATAGCCGAACAGCTCGGGGTCGGCGATCATGCCGTGCTTGACCGCCTCGGCCAGGCCGGCGCGCAACTCGCGGGGAGGAAGCGACTTCAGGGTGTGGATGTCGGCCACGACCAACGAGGGTTGGTGAAATACACCAACCAGATTCTTCCCTTCAGGAAGATTGACCGCCACCTTGCCGCCAACGCTGCTGTCCACTTGAGCCAGGAGGGTGGTTGGAACCTGAATCACCGGGAGGCCTCGAAGATAGGTGGCGGCTGCATAGCCGGCAAGGTCGCCGATCACCCCGCCTCCCAGCGCGATCACGGCGGATCGGCGATCCAGCCGGTGGTGCAAGAAGGCGCGATACAGCCGGGCCGCCTGTCCAAGCGACTTCGCCCGCTCCCCTGCTGGAACCTCGACGATTGCCACGTGGAAGCCGGCCCGACGCAGCGAGGTTGCAGCCCTCGCGCCGTAGAGGCGGTTCACCGCAGGGTTCGTGACGATCACCGCTCGCCGTGTGAGAGGCAGCTCACTACAGAGGGCGCCCAGTCGCTTCAACAGCCCACCGCCAACGAGAATCTGGTAGCTCCTGTTGCCGAGCGTGACCGGGACCGCGGCCTCGGTCTTCATCGTCCTGCCCCCTGTGTCCCGGCCGGTTCCAGGCGGAAATGCCGAACGATCCGATCGACGATCTCCTCGACATCGGACCCGCTCGTCTCAACCGTGAGATCAGCCTGACCATATGCGGGGGCCCGCTGCTCGAGCAACTCCCGGATCCTGGCCAGCCGGTCGGGAGTCTGTAAGAGGGGACGTTGGGCATCGGCCCCGATCCGCCCAAGGATGACGGTGGGCTCAGCCTGAAGACACACGGTGAGCGCGTCGGCGCTGAGGTTCCGGACATTCTCGGGGTCCAGGACCGCGCCGCCCCCTGTGGCGATCACGCAATCTCGGCGAATCGCAAGGCTGGCGATCAGGTCCCGCTCCCTTCGCCTGAAACCCGACTCCCCCTCTGACGCGAAGATCTCCGGAATCGGCATTCCCGCTGCCTCTTCGATTGCGTCGTCCACATCGACGAAGGAGAGGCCAAGCCGTTCAGCCAATCGGCATCCCACAGCGCTTTTCCCGGTTCCCATGAACCCTATCAAGACGATCTTCATTTTAACGTTCGTGAACCGACTTGAGATAGCCCTCGTAGTTCCGCCTCAGTTCCTCCAGGCTATCCCCGCCGAACTTTTCCAAGAACGCCCTGGCGATCTCGAAGGCCACCACCGCCTCCCCTATGACCCCTGCAGCCGGAACCGAGCAGATATCCGATCGCTCGATGCTCGCCTTGAACGGCTCTTTTGTGCGAAGATCCACCGAGGCCATCGGGGCGTACTGTGTGGAGATCGGCTTCATGGCTCCCCGCACGATGATCGGCTCCCCGTTCGACATTCCCCCCTCTAATCCCCCGGCCCGATTGGTTCTCCGCACGAAGCGGCCCTCCTCGTAGAAGATCTCGTCGTGTGTCTGGACCCCGAACCGCTTGGCGCCTTCAAACCCTAGCCCGATCTCCACGCCTTTGATCGCCTGGATGCTCATGAGGGCCTGCGCAAGGCGACCATCCAGTTTGCGATCCCAGTGAACATAGCTGCCGAGCCCCACGGGGAGATTGAGCGCCCTCACCTCGAACACCCCTCCGAGGCTCGTGCCGCGCTTTCTGGCCTCGTCGATCTTCCTCATCATTGCCTCGCCCGCCTGGGGGTCGGCACAGCGCACTTCGGAGGCCTCGGCACGTTCGCGGATCTCTGCGAACGAGAGGTCGTCCGTCTTGGCCTCAATGCCGCCGATCGCGGCCACATGACTGAAGACCCCGATGCCAAACTCCCGGAGCAGCCGTTTGCAGATGGCGCCGACGGCGACGCGCGCGGCCGTCTCTCGGGCGCTGGCCCGCTCCAGCACGTTGCGGATATCGTGCTGCGAGTACTTCAGAGCGCCGGCCAGATCGGCGTGTCCGGGCCTCGGACGAGTGACGGGCTCCTTTGGGTCCGCCTCTTTCCCTCCTGGCCTCGGGTCCAGGGTGAGCTTCCAGTTCTCCCAGTCCCGGTTGGCAATCAGGATGGCAATGGGACCACCCATGGTCAAACCGTGCCGCACGCCGCCAACGATGTTCGCCTCGTCCTTCTCGATTCGCATCCTGCCACCGCGCCCGTATCCCTTCTGCCTCCTGGCGAGGTCGAGATTGATCTCCTCCGCTGCAATCGAAAGATCGGCAGGGATCCCTTCCAGGATCGCCGTCAGCATCGGACCGTGGGATTCGCCAGCGGTCAGGTACCGCAACATGCTCTCGCCCCGTGATACAGGTGGCTGTCCTTCTCGTGAGGCTCTATCCGAGACCGCTGAAGCAGATACTCGACGCAGTTTTGAGCAAAGCGATCCCGGTCCCTCCAGTCCCCAGTCAGCGTCATGTCAAGCGCAATAGCCAGCATTGTCCCACTGCCTACACGTCGCTCGGCGATCAGCGGATGTGGAAGGCGCTGTGTCCTGACGTACCGAGCGATTTCAATCGCCCCACTGCCTAGATCAAGTTCGTTGAACGACGCCATTGCCAGGATCTCGACATCCTTAAGGATCGGATGGCCGGGCTGCAGGATAAGCGTTGGACCGAAGGGGTGAGGCAGCCAGTCATCCCGCGACGGTCGCAGCGGCAGGAGGTCCGCCAGCTCCGTGCCGGCATATCCGCCACTGCCGTAAGATTGTTGCCCGCCGGTAACCAGGACAGAACCTCCCTGTGACAGGTACCCCTGCAGCCCGTCACGCACCGCATCCGGCAGGCTGGCGTAACTAAGGTTCGACAGGATGAGCACCGAGAAGTCGGTCAGGGGTGACTCCCCGAGTTCCCGTTTGACGACCGCGCCGCTCCGCGACTCCACCTCAGCCCAGGTGAGATAGGAATCATCGCCCAGGGACAGGATCATCGGCCCAGTCCTGGCCGATGAGTCGGGCGGGCAGATCAGCAAGAGACGCAAAATGGTCCCAGCCAGCAGAGCCAGGACCAAGCGGGCCGAGGAAACCGGCTTCAGTGCTGTAGCCATTGATCCTCCTTCTCGGGTTGGATTCTATCCTAACTCCAGAGAAGAAAAAAGAAAAAACGCACCAGTGGTGCGTTTCAGGGACTAAGAGGGAGCGATCAGGTTACAGCAGAGCCAATACGTCAGGAGGGCTCACCTGCGTTGTTCACGAATATCCGCTTGACATTGTGCAGAGGACTGCACCTTCGTCCAGCAAAGCTGAACGCCGCCCTCTCTATTCTTGGAACGTTTAACGTATTC
>JBGPUH010000113.1:0-7342 GCA_041491025.1 Methylomirabilis sp. (SeqCode) | reverse complement strand
TTCCAGATCGGCGGGAACGAAGACAAAGCTCTGAAGCCCGCCCTCTGCGGCATGCGCCGCCACGGAGTTCGCCAGGTTGCCGGTGGAGGCACAGGCCACGACTGTGAAATCGAACTCCAGCGCCTTGGTGACCGCCACCGCCACCACCCGGTCCTTGAATGAAAACGAGGGATGGTTGACGGTGTCGTTCTTGACGTAGACCTCCCGCACGCCGAGGGCACGCGCCAGGTTCTTGGCCTTCACGAGAGGCGTCATCCCACAATGGTGTCCGACTGCCGGTTCCCCCTCGATCGGCAGGAGCGCTTTGTACCGCCAGATGCTGTGCGGGCCGGCTTCGATCGCCTTGCGGGTCATGGTGCCGAGAAGCGCCTCGTAATCGTAATCGACTTCGAGCGGCCCGAAACAGAACTCACAGACGTGCAGGGGATCAGCCGGGTACGGTCGCCTGCACTCCCTGCATTTCAATCCCTTCACCTTCGCCATCTCAGCGTCCTTTCCCCGGAGTCGGCTCCACCCTGATCCCCAAACCATTCAGGTAGGCGATCCCTTTGTTCAACTCGTCTTCTTCGCCATCGAGTTCCACCATGAGCTCACCGGCGTTCTCCGTCACCCGCGCCCGTCGGATATTGGGGATGATATTGAACTGCCTGGAGAGGCGATAGATCACCGGCTCCTTGATGAGCGTCTGTGGAAAGATGAGGGTCACCATCCGTTTCGGCATTGTGTGATCCTTTACACAAAATTACCCAAAATCAAAAGCCCCTTCTCTCGAACATGAGAAGGGGCTGTCATAGGTGACGCCGCCCTTCTCATCTCTCATCCCGCCCTGTCAGGGATGTAGGAGTTGGCACCACTGTCCGCCAGAATTTCCTGCGGACCGGTTGCCGTGGCTTCGCAGGGCCAGTCCCTCAGCCACTCTGGATGAAAAGGCAAATTTCGGGTATCTAAACAGAAGGACTATTCGCTGTCAAGAAAAAATCGAACCCCTCAATAGACGACGTCCTGTTCGATCGGCGCCACATGGACGCCGCGATCTTCCAGCCACTTGATGCCATTCTCGAGGCGTTGGGGGTCCCCCTCGAGTTCGGCCATGATCCACCCGATTCCCTCGGTAAAGTCGGCCTGGCGAATATTGAAGATCAGGTCGAACGTCCGGCTAAGCTGCCAGAGGATCGGCTCCTCGACCAGCTTCCCGGTAAAGGTGAGGTGAACGCGTCTCTTTGCCATTGGATCACCTAGCGTAGAGGGTATTCTACCCTCTTCTCTATCGTCCTCTAAATCTGGGAGGGCGCTTCTCCAGAAAGGCCTGCACCCCTTCTCGAAAGTCCTCGGTCTCATAACAATGCAGCGGTCTATCTGCGTCGGTCGCGTTGACCGCCGACAGGTCCTGGTCATGACGGCACTGCTCCACCATTGCTTTCGTCGAAGCGACCGAGAACGGCGCGTTCGCAGCAATAGTCGCGGCTGTCTCGAGGGTTGTCTGGCGGAGCAAAGGGTCGGGAACAACCCGGTTCACCAGTCCCACCCCCAGAGCCTCGTGAGCGGACAGGCGGCGGCCGGTCATCAGCATCTCTTTTGCGATCGCCGGTCCAACCAGATCGACGAGACGTTTAGTGTCGGAGAAGCTGACCACCAGACCCAACTTGGCCGACGGAATCCCGAAGCTCGCGCTGTCGGCGGCAATCCGAAAATCGCACGCTACGGCCAGCTCGCATCCGCCACCGATGGCAAAGCCGTTCACCATGGCGATCACCGGCTTGCTGGACGCTTCCAGGCTCACCATCGTCGCTTCCACGGCGTGATGGTAAAGCGTGGCGGCATCGCGACCTGTCCTCTTCGAATAGAATTCAGAGATATCGGCTCCGGAGGCGAACGCTTTCTCGCCGGCCCCGGTCAGCACGATCACCCTGACGGAGGCGTCCGAGTCCAGCTCCTTGATGTAGCTCGGGAAGGCTTCCCACATCTCGAAGCTCATGGAGTTCCGCTGTGCCTCGCGGTTGATCGTCAGGATCGCCGTCTGGCCCTCGCGATCAATCAAGAGCGGCTGGTCGCCCATGCCTACCTCCCATCAAATCTTGGTGGAGTATACGGCGTCTCACAATGAGAGTAAAGGGCAAATGCGGCGCGAAGCGTGGGTTCCAGTAGGTGGGTATCGTCCTAAATTGAAATCCTTGCGGCCTTATCCATCGGACAGATGAGGACTCTATCGCCGCCGTCATTGTTTCCCTGACCGCGCTTGACCCCTCGCATCGGACACCCCCTCCATCGTTAGGTGTGGGTGTCCACTTAATTGGGGGAGGTACTTACTCCGTCGGCTGCAGCGCTTTGTTAGGGTGTGCCGCTAAAAAAAGCATTCTCTAGCTCTAAATATTTTGACCGAAGTACTTCTGGCTTTGGGCCAGCCACTGTAATCAGAACGAAATTTTCCTTTACCCCACACGAGATCGCTCCGACAAACCGTTCGGTGTATCCGTAGACAAGACCTCCCGGATCAGCTGCTCCATCAAGAAAGCCGTTCCGTTCCAACGCAACCCTCGCCTTCTCTATGCATTCTGAGCGGCCAAGCGAAGTTTGTCGAATACCGAACCACACGTCCGGGTGTGTAGGTGTTTCCGACACCCTCTCGTCTTTCGTTTTGCCACTTCCGAATGAAGCGGATGCGGGACCAAAGCTAGCCGTGGTAAGCCGGCCTACGAGCTTCTTAAGTTCGGGGGAAAATATGAACAGAACGCATATGACTACAATAGGCCATACGAGCACCTTAAGGTACTCCAATATGAGTTTCGCACTATCCATAATCTTCCCCGCTCGCTATGTGTCGATTGCACCCTATTTAGTATACTGCCAACTGTCTGGCGGTGTAGCAAGGGAGCTACACCGCCACTCTTCGGAACCAAAATCACTAACCATATCCCACACTTCTCTCCCCATTGTCAAGACCTCACCCGTACTGAGCTACCCCGTCAATCTGGCAGTATATCCAGATACCAGCCCGCCGTATAGCACGCTCACCGAACCTCCACCCGAAACGCCTTGAGCAGCCGCTTCGCCTCCTCTCTCCCACACACCCTGACCATCTCACCCAGAGCGGTGAGTTCCGCATCCGCTCATGATACACCCGCGTCATCTCTTCCAGCACCTCTGCTGAGGGGGGGGGGCGGGGTGAGGGGCGAAGGCGAAGATGAGGGGGTTAAGGGAGCAGGACTGAGATAAAGAAGCATCTACTACCAATATTATACATGTGACTAATAACTCAAGCAAAATTTCGCGCTCCTAACACGCTGATCCTGAACCTGTCGAAGGGCCTCCCGAAAGGTCGCTTGATCAACGCTGCCCCCTTCCTCTGCACCATGCCCCCCGAATCCAGCTTCAGCGCTCACATGCGCAGCGACGCTTCGTGTACACTCAAGGAGAGGGCGATCGATAGCAGGAACCGCTCTCTAAGGCTTTAGCGACCGAGTTGACCGGGCCGCCTGCTGAAACCAAATCCCTGAAGGCTACTGAACCCGTTCAGAGAGGCACATCCGGGCGGCTCCGGTCCAACGACTGGTTGGGCGCGCATTAGGGCATTGTTGTAGTACAATACCGCCGTTTTAATTCAGCCTACCCGTTTAATTGCTTCCATTGGGGTCTCGAATACAAACTGTTCAAGTAAAGGATGAGATAATATATAGTCACAATTCTCTTCGAGATTCACCTGCTCATCTGGGCGAATGGTAACATCACTCCTCACTACCAAAGCCAAGTAAGGGTTTCTCAAAACGCTCAGGAGCGTATCCATAATTCGACCAACCACCAGCGAATTAAATGCTAGGTTCAACGTTATATATTCTCCGCCTGTGTCTGGGGTGTTGGATGTTGGTCGCCCGATAGGGGTTACATTGACTTTGACTGTAGAAAGCGTGTTGGCTGAGGTGAGAGGCAAATCTCCAGATACATCTTGTAAGTAAAAGACCTTCCCGTTAGATACCCACTTGCCAGTGGTAGCTTTGCCTGAGGGTCCTGTGCGGCTAAAGAGGGGACCATCGGGAGCGAAAACTCGAACCTCAACCCCTGTCGTCCCTTGGGACGTCCATGACAGAACTGTTTCACCGGCCTCTGCTAGGTCGTTTACCTGAATTGGATTTGGATTGGCTATAATCAAGCCGCTACTTATATTTTGATGCCTTATGATTACCCAGCTTGAGGTTGTTGAACGCCGGATGCATGATAAAGACGGCCAATGAATACTTCCGGCACTCACGGGAACAATCCACAGGCTGCGCCTATCGAGCAAGCCTGGTTTCTTGAAATCAGCTCTGGATGGACGATAGGGTTGCTGTGGAATAGAAGTATAGTCCGGAAGAGAGCCCACGAAGTGCCCAGGCAGTACACCTCCCTTGTGTCCGGGCTCCACAGTCAAATCAAACCGCGCCCCCAATTTTTCCACAAGATGTAACGTAGCATCATTCAACCAGCGATCACCAAACCGAAAAGATAGGCATTGTCGCTGTAGCGATTGCCGGAATGTTTTGAAACCCAAACGGACGCAGTGATCAATCCATTCCTGATCTGCAAAGTCTTCGATCCAAATCTGCGAAGTCTCGTCCCACCGCCAAGGGTGAATGTGCAAACCAACCTCATCGCCTGCTGCTTGAATCTCATTAATTATCCGAGAATAACGTGTCACAGCCCACGCAGCGGAACCATAGGTATGTTCGATCTGTGGGTCCATGCGAAGAAACCAGGTGAAATGTACGGATGATCTGGTCGCAGCTTCTAATCGTGATCGAAGCCGACAGAAAAACTCATATGTTTTTTCAAAACCCTTCCAATCCTCTCTAACATTTGGGTCAATTGCACGCTTGTCAGGCTCGACATCAATGCACATCAAAATAGGTATCATCTTTATGATATCCGTGATTGGAGGCCAAGGTGAATGCATCTGGCGGCAGTGTTCTAAATTGGCATCCTTGTGGGCTTATCCATCACATTGGGACACTACCGGGTGGTGCATGCGCTTGCCCTACCGCGGAGCACGGGGTATACTGTGCGGAGCGAGGTGACTCATACCTCGGGTCGGTTGGACGCGTGACAATCTTGCCCATGGAGTGAAACTCGATGGCACCAGGAACGCCGAGAATGACCCCTCAACAGGCAAAGAGCGCACGAGATGGGGGCGTGCTGCTGATCGATCTGCGCCCGCACGCCGAGTTTGCTACAGGCTACATCCCGGGCAGCATCAACGTCATGTTCAGCCGCAAGAGTCTGCCCGAGCGAGTGGCGACCGCGATTCCTCCCGGCCCTCCGATTGTTCTCCTCTCGGGTGAGGATGCTGTGGCCGAGGCCGCCACCGAAGCGCTCCGAGGGGTGGAACGGAATCCCCTCCAGGGGATTGTCGCGGGGGGGATCGAGGCGTGGCGGCGGGCGGGCCTCCCTCTCGTCAGTCTGCCACAATTGAGTGTTGCCGACCTCCGGCAACGCCTCAACGCTCCACACGACGACCTGGTCCTGATCGACGTCCGGGAATCGTTCGAGTGGGACCTGGGGTACATTGAAGGCTCTCTCCTCATTCCTCTGGGAGAGATCTGGCGGCGGGCCGAAGGGCTGGACCGGGGTAAGGAACTTATCCTGATCTGCGAAGAAGGGATCCGAAGCAGCACAGCCGCCAGCATCCTCCTTCACCGCGGCTTCACGCGAGCCGCCAACGTTCCGGGTGGCTTCGGCGACTGGTTCAGGGCCAACTACGCTAGCGTCCGTCCCCCGAAGCCGCCGAAGCGCTGATCTCTGACGTTACCGCATTGAGAAAAAAGACTGTAGGGCCAGGGCTTGCTCTGCCCTTGGGGGCGCGGCAAGCGGCGCCCCTACACAGCAGGAATGTTTGCTCCCCTCTGTGGCAGCGACAGTTATCCACCCTGCATCCATTCCGCCAGGATTTCCGAGACCTCCGGCCGCGTGAACTCCTCCGGCAGCGCCTCGCCGCTCCGCAAGAGCTCCCGGACCCGCGTTCCACTCAACGCCACCCGCTCGGATGCCTCATGCGGGCAGGTCTTAGCGGAAGCCATCCCATCGCAGCGCCTACAGAAGAACGCCTCGTCGAAGAAGAGCGGCGTGATATCCAACTCGTCGCGAGACAGCCGAAGGAAGAGATCGCGGGCCGCGTAGGGCTGGTAGTACCCTCCCACCCCCGCGGGGTCCCGCCCGACAATGAAGTGGGTGCACCCGTAGTTCTTTCGGACCAGGGCATGAAACACCGCCTCGCGTGGCCCGGCATACCGCATGGCGCCGGGGAAGACGCTCAGCATCACACGCTCTTTCGGGAAGTAGCGCTCCTCCAACACACGATAGCACCGAAGGCGGACCTCCGATGGCACATCATCGAGCTTCGTCCGCCCCACCAGCGGGTGGATCAAGAGGCCGTCCATTAACTCCAAGGCACACTTCTGGATATACTCATGGGAGCGATGGATGGGGTTGCGGGTCTGGAAGCCGACCACGGTCCGCCACCCTCGTTCTCTGAAACGCTGCCGGGTCTCGGCCGGGGTGTAGTAATAGTCCTCGAAACCCGGCAAGGACGGACGGCGAATCAGGCTGACCGGGCCGCCCACCAGCAACCCTCCCCGCTGATAGAGGTACTGGACGCCTGGGTGGCGAGTCTCTTCGGTGGCATACACCAGGCGGGCCTCCTCCCGTTTCTCGTAGGGGAAGATCTCCTCGACGGTCAGAAGGCCGAGCAGGTCACCATCTGAGCTCAAGAGGGCGGCTTCACGCCCCTCGGTAAGTCGTACCGCCTGGTCCTCGTCAACAGCTAAGGTGATCGGCAACGTCCAGAGCAGGCCGTTCTTCAGGCACATCTCGTGGACCACGCGCTCGTAGTCGCCTCTGCCCATGAACCCCCCGAGTGGACTGAACACACCCGTTGCCAAACATTCCAAGTCGGACGCTGCCCTGGCGTTTAACGAGATGTGCGGGAGGTCTCGCGCCCGCTTCTCGGCTTCAGCCTTGGCCTCTCCCGTCAGAACCCGGTCGATCAGCCGGCCCCCGTGGGGAAGGATCGGACCCAGCGCATGGTCCTCGGCCGCTTCAATCGATCCTTGAATCGTGTGCTCTCCTCGCACCATCTCGCTCCCCACCTCAGCTCTTTCGGCCAGGAGTGCCGTCTGGGGAACTGGGATGCAGGCCACACTCCTTCGTCGTGGGGTTCTCCCACCACCATCGCCCCGCCCGAATATCTTCGCCAGGCTGGACGGCCCTCGTGCAGGGCGCGCACCCGATGCTGGGGTAACCCCTGTCGTGGAGGGCGTTGTACGGGACGTCGTGCGCCCGGATATAGTCCCAGACCTGTGGCTCGGTCCATCCGGCC
>JBGPUH010000112.1:0-7345 GCA_041491025.1 Methylomirabilis sp. (SeqCode) | reverse complement strand
TGCCGTGCAGGTCCTCGAACGCCCGCACCGCCTCTTCCGGGGTGGTGTGCACGCTCTTCATCATGTATCCAGGCTTATAGGCACCGATGGGGACCGCGGCTAGATCGAACGGGCCGAGCGCCTCCCCTATCTGCTTGAAGCCATCAAAGTAGCCGCTGTCCCCACCGGCGTAGAGGCGTTTTGAGCGACCTGAGACCACCCACGAGGCCCACAACCGCTTGTTTGTGTCCGAGAGATTCCTGCCGCTGAAGTGCTGGGCCGGGACACAGACCAAGCGCAGGCCGCGATGCTCATACTCCTGCCACCAGTCGAGCTCCTTCACATGCGTCATCCCGTTCTCGGCAAACCATTCTCTGTGCCCCAGCGGAACCAGGAATAGCGGATCATGCGTCTCTGCCAAGCGCTTCACGGTCCCGAGGTCGAGGTGGTCATAGTGATCATGTGAGATCAGGACCAGGTGGATCTGAGGTAAATCCTCGAAGCGCAGCCCCGGGTCGTTGAGCCGCCGCGCCCCGACCCAGGAGAGGGGACCAGCCCGCTTCCCCCAGTGCGGGTCGGTCAGGAGGTTGACGCCGTCGAGTTGGACGAGCAGCGTGGAGTGGCCGACCCACGTCACCGTGGCAACCGGGTTGTTGTAGCGGAGCGCCAACCCATCATTGGCCTCGCGGGGCAGGCTGACGTTGCGGGTGGCGATGAAATTCGCCCACAACCGGCCTGCGACGTACTTGGCGCGGACCAACCCACCCGGGCGCGTGAAGGCGGGATCCGGGTTGCGAAAGCCGCCCTCCACGTGATGCGCGGGGTGGCCTTGCAGCGACTCCTTGTCAAGTCCGCTAAGCCCAGCGCAGGCAAGCAGAAGAAAGGGGAGAATCCACGAGAGAAGTCCTAGTCGGGATTTCCAAAATGAAACCAGTGTCGCCTGCCTTCCTGCGAGAGACTCCTGCACTACCGACCCAGCAGGCGTTTAAGCGCGCTCTCCAGCTCTGGATGTCGGAAACGGTACCCCGATCCTTCAAGCTTGGTCGGGATCACCCTGGCACTTGAGAGGAGCAGTGCATCGGCCATCTCGCCAAATGCCAGCCTTGCCGCAAACGCGGGCATCGGCGCCAGGGCCGGTCGCCGAAGCACCCGCGCCAGGGTGCGCGTGAACTCGGAATTGGTCACCGGGGCGGGGGCCACCGCGTTGACCGGACCCACCAGGGATCCGGTGATCAGGGCATGGTTGGTCGCCCCAACCGCGTCGTCGAGCGTGATCCAGCTCATGAACTGCGCCCCGTTGCCGATCCTTCCCCCCATGCCAAGCTTGAAGGGCACAAGCATCTGTTTGAGGGCCCCGCCCTCCGGACTCAGAATGACGCCGAACCGCACCTGAACGACTCGCACCCCCGCTCGTGAAGCCGCCTCAGTGGCCGCCTCCCACTCGCGGCAGACCCCGGCGAGGAAATCGGTCCCAGGGGGGGTGTCCTCGTGCAGGATCTCGTCGCGACGGTCCCCGTAGAATCCGATGGCCGAGGCGCTCACCAGCACCTTGGCGGGCCGCGCGAGCCGCGCAAGCGACTCACACAGCCGCCTTGTGCCCTCGACGCGGCTGCGTCGGATCTCGGCCTTGCGACGTGACGTCCATCTCCCGGAGGCGATGTTCTCGCCGGCAAGATGGACCACGGCGTCTACCCCCTCTAATCGGGAGAGATCCTGGACTCCCTCCCCAGAGTCCCACTGGACCTCGTCGCTGCCCACAGGGGACCTTCGCACGAGCCGGGTCACTCGATGTCCGCCTTTGGTGAGAAACCTCACCAACGCCGAACCAATCAAGCCGCTGGAACCGGTGACGGCGACATGCATAGGGGCTGGCTCAGTGGTGGGTTCCCACAATGGCGACCTTCTTCATGATGTCGCCGCGCTTGATCTTCATAACGATGTCCATGCCACCTATCACCTGGCCAAACACCGTGTACTTGCCGTCCAGCGCGGGCTGCGGGCCCAAACAGATGTAGAACTGGCTCCCCGCGCTGTTGGGCGCCGGTGTTCGGGCCATGGCCACGGTCCCGGTCAGATGCTTGCGGGAATTGAACTCATCCTTGATGGTGTAGCCGGGCCCGCCGCTCCCGTCACCCTTCGGGTCACCGCCCTGGACGACAAAGCCGGGGACGACCCGGTGGAAGCTCAGGCCGTCGTAGAAGCCCTTTTTGGCCAGCTTGACGAAGTTCGCCACGGTCTCCGGAGCGTCCTGCTCGTAGAACTCGATCATGATCTTGCCTGCATCCATCTCGATGACTGCTCTTGGGCTCTTTTTCTCTCCGGCATCGGTGATGCTCTGAATGCCCAGCAGTAGCAGCCCGACACACAGGGTCCCAATCGCTCTTCGCATAATGTCCCTCCTCCACGATTGAACTGCTAGCGGTCATCAATACCATCCCGGCCTTCACCTGTCAAACCAATTTCCCACCCATTTTCCCACGCACTGGCGCTTCCTGTTGCAGAACCGGCGGGCGTCAAGTAGAATCGGCCTCCATGAATGCTGATGCCCGCTCCCGACCAGGACAGCCCATGAATGGACAGATCACGGACATCGAAGGAGTCCGCGTCGGCCATTATAGCGACCTTGAGGCCCTGACCGGTTGCACCGTCATCCTGTGCGAGGAAGGCGCCGTAGGGGGCGTGGACATTCGGGGATCGGCCTCCGGGACCAGGGAGCTCGATGCCCTGAATCCACTGCACCTCGTTGAGCGGGTCCACGGCCTCGTCCTGGCCGGGGGGTCGGCCTTTGGGCTTGACGCCGCGGGCGGCGTCATGACGTACCTGGAGGAACGGGGCGTGGGATTCGATGCCGGCGTCGCGCGAGTACCGATCGTCCCGGCCGCGATTCTCTTCGACCTGAGGATCGGTAACTCCCATGTCCGGCCTGACCGGAGCATGGGCTATCGGGCCTGCCAGGCCGCCGCCTCGGGGCCCATTGAAGAAGGGAGCGTCGGCGCCGGCACCGGCGCGACAGTCGGCAAGCTGATGGGGATCGAGCGGGCAATGAAAGGGGGCCTTGGGACGAGCAGCCTGTCGCTACCGGGCGGGGTTGCGGTCGGCGCTCTCGTGGTGGTGAACGCCTTTGGCGATGTGATCGACCCGGAAACGGGTCAGGTTCTGGCGGGCCTCAGGGATAGCCCCAACGGGACACGACTCCTTGACACTGCGACGCAGCTCCGCGCCGGGGTCCGGCCCAAGGGATACGCTCGGGAATCGACCACGCTCGTCGCGGTCGCCACCAGTGCGCGGCTGAGCAAGGTCGAGGCAACCAAACTGGCCCAGCAAGCTCAACTCGGTCTGGCCAGAACCATTCGCCCTGTTCACACCACCCTCGACGGCGACGGGGTTTTTGCCCTTTCCACTGGCCGAGCGGCAGCAGACCTCAACGCTCTGGGCGTTGCCGCCGCAGATGCTGTCGCCCAAGCGGTGGTGCGTGCAATCACGCTCGCTACTGGCCTCGGCGGAGTCCCGTCCTATGCGGACCTGAGCCGGATAAACGACTAGACGAGGGGTCGGCGATCCCTGATGAACTCGACGAGTGAGAGGATGTGGGGAATGGCAAAAGGCTTCGGGATCACGAAGGTGGCACCCGCCCGCTCTGCTTCGTCGATGACATCGGGTGAAGCCTGTCCTGTTATCAGGATCGCTGCTGCCAGCCTCGGAGCGAGGGCCCGCGAGCATCTGAGCAAGACCATCCCATTGAGACGAGGCATATTGTAGTCGGTGATGAGCAGATCGTACGGCCCGGCCTCCAGGCTGGCAAGCGCCTCCTGACCATCTCCTACGCAGGTGACGGTACAGTCAATGGAGCTCAGGGCTTCGAAGAGCAATTCGCGGACCTCCAGACTATCATCCGCAACCAGGACGTGGAAAGCGCCTCCTACCTCCAGGCTAGGATCATCCATCCCTGCTCGCTCTCTGCTGCTTAGAGCCCCTCGAAGCCGGACCGCGCGCCTCCACTGGGCGGAGAAGGGTAAACCGAACCTCGAGATTAGAACCCTTTCGCAGACGCCGGCCTGGGTGCGACGAGCGGATCAGACGCAGTTGGACAAGCCCATACCGCCTCAAGACCTCGGTCAGCCGCTCGATCCTCCCACTCGTTAGCGAGGCTCCCAAGCTTCTTTTGAGGACTCCCCAAGATATCTCCCCTTCCCGCCCGATCGTGTCGGTCGAAACCAACAGGAGCAGATACAGTTTCAGCTCCGCTCTGGACATAGATGGGAACCATCGAGATCGGCAGACTCGCCTCAACAGCTTTATCCGTTCTTCCATGCCGTTCTCTTGTTCTTCCTGCGAGATAGTAGGATATATATACATGATTGTCAAGTTAAAAGAAGACTATTTATCCTCAGCATTGACGCTTCGGAGTCGGGAAAGGGCTGGAAATCCTATTGACTTCAGTGGAAAAGCAAAGTACTGTTCGCCACGAGGAGGAATGCGTGAGCGCAGAGCTGGGGGCCGAGATCGGCCAGCGCCTTAGGCGGATTCGAAGGATGCGGAATCTGACCCAGAAGGAGCTGGCCAATAAGATCGTGGGGAAGGTGGACTACACGTATATCGGGAAGATCGAACGGGGAGAGCAACTCCCGTCGCTCAAGGTATTGCGGAAGCTCAGCGAGGCACTGGCTGTCCCTCTCGCATACTTTTTTCAGGACGAGGCGCTTTCTCACCTCCTCCCAGAGGAACTCCGCCGACTCAGTCGCGAGGAGCACAGGATGGCTCTGCTTCGCCAAGTGGCCAAGGTATCGCGCGGGGATATCGCGCTGTTATCAGAGATCATCCGCGTCCTCGATACCCATCGCAGGATGAAAGGGGGTGAGCGCGATGCCCTTCGGTATCCGGTCGAACAGAAAGCAGCACCATGGGCGGCGGAGTCGGGAGGCCTATACCGAACAAGGAGGGCGAGGCCGGAGAGACAACTGCTTCAGGAGGCGATCGAAGAGTTGGAGCGGCTTGTGAAGACAGTAAGGAACTCTCGCCAGCCGACCTCTCAGCGGGCCGTGCAGGCGCTGCAAAGAGCCTGCCGAGAGCTGAGGCGAGGTGTGCCCGGTTCCTCTTGAAGAGAGCTAATGTCTCTCCTCACCGGACGGCTTTTCCTTCCCCGGCTCCTTCTTCGGCGTGACGTCGATGACGTCCTTCCCCGTCACTGACTCCTTGAAACCCCGTATCGCCTTACCCATGCCGCTCCCGATCTCCGGCAGCCGATTCGCTCCGAAGACGACCAACACGATGATCAGAATCACCACCAATTCGCCGATCCCCAACCCGAACATGTGCCTTCCTCCCTGCGAGGCCCCTCACGCGTACGGGACCCGCTCGTCTCCCTGCCGACGGGTCAGCTTCACGCTGTCAAAATGTTCCAAGAAGGGGATGGCGAACTTCCGACTCACGCCCAGGAGGTCTTTGAACTCCGGGACCGTGATGGTCGCATGGCCCTTGAAGTGGTCAAGGAGCACCCCCTTCGCTCGCTCATAACAGTCGCGGTGAAGATACAGATTGTCTTTGATCTTGATCACCGTCCCTTCATCGGCAAGGCGATGAAAGAGCGTGACGCCGGTCTTGTTATTTGCTCCCGCTTGGGCAAGCGCTGACTCAAGGTCCGGTGGCTGAAAGCCTGCCGACCGATAGATCGTTTCCAGCCGGCCCTTGATCGCCTGCTCATCAGCCGAGAAGGTGGGCCGATGCAGGAAATGCCGCACCTTCTCCCGGTCGATGGCGATTCGCTGCGACTCCACCAAACCCTGCAGGAGGTGGGCGAACAGGGCCGGCCCGACCGAAGGAAGCTTGGTCCGGAGTTCTTCCTTAGGGAGCCCATCTTTGAGGGGCTCCTTCCTGTGGAACTCTTCGAGGCGTGAAAGAATCTCGGCTGCCAGCCGATCGTAGGTGGTCCGGTGGACGTGCCCGAGCTCCCCTTTCGCTCCCAATGGGATGGCCACGCCGGACTCAATGAGGCGCGCGAGCTCCCCCTTCAGCGTGGTCTCATCCAGGCTGGCCATTGCCCTGAGCGCTTCCATGGAAATCAGGGCTGGGCCGGCTTGCAGCAGTAGGCGCTCTACCTGCTGTCCTGACGTGCCGGTCTGCAGAACGTTGAGATGCTCCAGCAACTGTCCCCTCGGACGCCGCCGCACAGGCGGGGTCGGGTCGAGGACGCTGCCGCCTCCGATCGTCAGGGCAGGCGAATAGCTTCGGATCACATACCGGTCGCCGGCCAAGGCGGTCGCCGGAGCCTCAAGCCGTAGGTGGGCGAATGCCTCTTCGCCGGGGTTCAGTTCTTCACGGTCGAGCAGCACGACGCGGGCCAGCACCTCGCTTGTTCCCAGGTGGAACCGGACCCTTGCCCGGTTCCGCAAGGCACGAGGGGCATCTTTCAGCAGCGCCAGCGAGACGTCGAAGGCCATAGCCGGCTTGAGCGTACCAGCAAAGGCCAGGAGATCGCCTCGATTGAGCTGATCCACTTCCAGGCCGGGCAGGTTGACCGCGACCCGCTGTCCTGCCCAGGCCTGTTCCACTGTCTGGCCGTGGACCTGCAGGCGGCGGACCCGCGAACGCAACTCCCGGGGCAGGACGACCACCTCGTCTCCGACCTTCACCGTCCCGGACCAGAGAGTGCCGGTAACCACCGTGCCGAATCCCCTCATGGTAAAGACCCGGTCAATGGGGAGGCGGAAGATGCCATCATGGCGCTTCGGTTCAACCGTCTCGGCCATCTCGCGGAGCGCCGTCCGCAACTGAGCAAGCCCCTGCCCGGTGACAGAAGAAACCGGGACCACCGGCGCCCCCTCGAGAAAGGTCCCGGCCAGGAACGCCTCCAAGTCGGCCTGCACCATCTCCAGCCAGTCTGGCTCGATGATATCGACCTTCGTCAGCGCGACAATGCCTCGCTTGACCTGAAGCAGCTCGCAGATATGGAGATGCTCTCGCGTCTGCGGCATGACTCCCTCGTCAGCGCCGATGACCAGCACCACAAGATCGATCCCTCCGACGCCCGCCAGCATGGTCTTGACGAACCGTTCATGGCCGGGGACATCGACGATTCCTAGATGCAGGTCATCGGACAGGGCCAGGTTCGCAAAGCCCAGCTCGATGGAGATCCCCCGCTCCTTCTCCTCCTTCAACCGGTCGGTGTCGATGCCGGTGAGGGCCTTGACGAGCGAGGTCTTTCCATGGTCGATGTGGCCGGCGGTTCCGACGATGATATGCTTCATCGCCATGGTGGCATCGTAGCATAGCGTCTGAGCGGCGGCAAGGTTGAAGTCCCGTGGTGATTCGTGAAGGCGGCAGTATGAAGATTCGTAGCTGTTATCTCCTCTGGCGTGAGCGCAGGGGC
>JBGPUH010000111.1:0-7363 GCA_041491025.1 Methylomirabilis sp. (SeqCode) | reverse complement strand
TAAGAGAGTCAACCGAGGAGGAACCGATGGAGCGGGCTGAGCTCGAGCAGATGACGGCGCCGAAGCTGAGAGAGCTGGCGCTGGAAAAGTACCCGGAGATTCAAGGGGTCTCCGGGTTGAAGAAGGAGGAGCTGGTCGAAGCGATCATTGCCGAAGTGGTGCGGCTCGGGCTTCGGCCAAAGGAGGAGCAGAAACGTCAGCCGGTTCAGGCGGTAGAGTGGAAGCAGCGGATCAAGGCTCTCAAGGCGGAGAGGGCCAAGGCGCTCGACGCGAAGGATCGGGAGCTGCTGAGGAAAAGCCGCGTCAAGATCAAGCGGATCAAACGGATCCTGCGAAAGTTGAAAGAGGCATCCTAGTTTGGTGACTCAGAAATAGCCTCGCAAGAAGCGTGTTCGGACCGATCCTTCGATCCCCCTCAGGGTGTCGAAGCGTGTCCTCACTCAGGTCGGTGGACTCAGGTTAGCCTACGCTTCGACAGGCTGAGGGGGATCGTAATGGCAGAAGAAGTTAAGAGTCACCCCGCAAGCGTCATCCGAGGAGGACACCGATGCCTACGTATGATTTCAAGTGTCGGGACTGTGGTAAGAAGTTTACGCTGACCATGGGGATCAAGGAGCGGGAGAGCAAGAGGCTGAAATGCCCCAAGTGCGGGGCTGGGAAGCCGGAACCCGTGTTTTCGACCTTTTTCTGCAAGACGTCGCGCAAAAGCTGACGTGTGACATGATCCTCGTGACGGGCGCCGGCGGGTTTGTTGGCGCCCACCTCTTGAAGCGGCTCTCAAAGGCCGGCCATCCGGTGCGGGCACTGGTCCGGAGCCGCGCGGATTTCGAGCGCCTGCGTTCGGCGGCCAGCTCGGTCTGCCGCGCCACGATAACTGATACCTCATCGCTTAAGGCAGGGATGCAGGGAGTCGAACAGGTGCTCCACCTCGCGGGAACGTTTTGCGAGAATGGTCGGGGGACATTCGAAGCGGTCCACCAAGAGGGAACGCGCCGGCTCCTTGAGGCGGCACGGCAGGCAAACGTCCAACATGTCGTGTATGTCAGCACCCTCGGCGCTGCCCCCGACCGGATCTATCCTTTCGTTCGAAGCAAGTGGTTGGGTGAAGGAGAGGTGCGGAAGAGTGGGTTGCCCTTTAGCATCCTTCGCCCCTCGCTCTTGTTTGGGGAGGGGGACCATTTCCTCACGCCGCTGACGAAACTCCTGTGGGTGTGCCCGTATGCGTTCATTCCGGGATACGAGCGGCTGCGCTGCCAGCCCCTCTGGGTGGGCGATCTGGTCTCCTGCCTGCTGAGGACAGTGGAGTCTGGGGTGGGAAAGGGCGAGGTGATTCCGCTCGCCGGGACGGAGCAAATCACCTACGAGGCGGTTGTCGATCTCCTGCAGAAGAGACTAGGACTACGCCGGCCGAAGCTCCGCCTTCCCATCTCTCTCGCAGCCTCGCTCATTCTCCTCCTGGAGCGGTTGTTGAGCTCGCCTCCGCTGAGGTCGGGCATCCTGGACATCTGGCGCTTGGGCGCCATTACCGACCGGCAATCTGTGCGCAAGGCTTTCGGCTTTGCGCCGATGCCCATCTCCGAAGGGGTTCGCTACCTTCTCTCTTCTGATGGTCCGCCGAGCCGACGCAGGGACCGAAGGGAGCGAGCGGCTGCCCCTGACCGCACCCCCGACCGCTAAACGTCCCCCCACAGGCTCTCCTCAGTATCGTCTTGACCGTCCCGCCGCCTGCCGGTATCTTGTGGGCGTGGGTATCGTTGCGATCATTCCGGCCCTGAACGAGGAGGAGGCGATCGGACAGGTCGTGACCGCGGTGCCCCGCGATCTCGTTTCGCAGGTCATCGTGGTGGACAACGGGAGCACTGACCGGACCGCGGAGGTCGCCAGGGCCGCCGGGGCATTCGTCATTCCGCAGGCGGAGCGTGGATATGGCGCGGCGTGCCACGCCGGCCTGCTGGCCTCCGACGGCGCCGACATCCTGGTCTTCCTGGATGGCGATCGAAGCGACGTTCCGCAGGAGATACGGCTCCTCATTGGCCCGATCATCCGGGGGACGGCCGACTTGGTCATCGGCTCGCGCCTTACGGGGCGAAGGGAACCGGGGGCGATGCCCCCGCACGCGCTGTTTGGCAACTGGCTCGCCAGCAAGGTCCTCAGGGTCCTCTACCGGGTGCGCATCACGGACCTCGGGTCGTTCCGGGCGATCCGCCGGACGGCGCTCCTCGGACTTGGGATGAAGGAGCGAACATTCGGCTGGCCGGTGGAGATGATCGCCAAGGCAGCGCGGCGAGGGTATCGAATCGTCGAGGTGCCGGTCAGCTATCGCCGCCGGATCGGTCGGTCGAAGGTTGCTGGGACGGTCAAGGGGAGTCTTCTGGCCGCCTACTATATCTTTGCCACCGCCTTTCGCTATACCCGGTGGCGATAGCCGAGTGAAAGATCGGAATCACTGAGTCGGTTGAGCACATCCTGAGTGAGAACGAGATCTGGAGCGCCATTCTTTTTTATCCGGAAGAACCTTGCGGGAAAGAGCGTAGAGGTGGAGCAGTGAATACGAGACAACAGAGCCAGACGGTGATCACGCGGTTGATTGTCGCCCTTGTTGTCAGCAGCCTGCTCGCCTCACTGTCGCCTGCCTCTCTCGCAGCCAGTCGGGAAACAGGCTCCCTGGACAATCTCCTGGAGGCCATCGGGCTTAAGAAGTTCGAAGTCGATGTGGCGGCTCCTGACTTCACGCTCTCGGACCTCTCTGGGAAGTCGGTTCGCCTCTCTGATCTGCGAGGAAAGGTTGTCTTCCTGACGTTCTGGACGACCTGGTGACCGTACTGTCTGAGGGAGTTTCCCTCACTCGAGCGCCTCTACCAGCAGTTCAAGAAGAAGGACTTCGTCGTCCTGGCGGTGAGCATCTCCGAGCCAGCCGACCAGGTCAAGAAGTATCTGGTTGAGCACAAGCTGACCTTTCCTGCGCTGCTTGACAGCGATTCACGTGCCGCCACCCTCTATGGGATTCGGGGCACACCTACCCGTTTCCTGATCAGTCGCGAGGGAACGCTCATTGCCGGAAGCATCGGGCCAAGGGATTGGGCTGGCGATGAGGTGCGGAGGCTTATCGAGACCCTTTTGGGGGCCGACAAGAAGCCACGCCAAGGGTGAAAGAGGACTGCAAGGCAACAGAGGAGTGGGGCGGGTCGATTGACTCGCCTTTCTGTGATCGGGCGCAGATGGGCCGAGCAACGACACACGGCTTCCTCATCGTTCGCATCGCGATCTGGGGCATGTGCCTTCTGGGGTTGGTCGGTGATCTGCCAGCGAGTGACCGGCTTCTCCCCGCCGATGATCAGGGACAGATCACCTTCTTGAATCGCCACTGGCGGATCCCCATCCCGCCCCAAGGCAAGCCGCCCGCCCGCTTTTCGCCGCTGGAAGCCTCTCTTGACCCTGAGAGCTGCGCGATTTGCCATCGACTCCAGTACGATGATTGGATGAGCAGCCTGCACAGCAAGAGCATGGGGCCTGGGATCATCGGACAAACGACGGAGTTGATTCACGACGATCCCAGCAAGGCGCTCCTCTGCTATCGGTGCCACGCGCCGCTCAACGAGCAACAGGAAAAGATCGAGGCGAAAAGCGGTTCACCCTCTCGCTTCAAGAAGAACCCAACGTTCCTGGCGTCGTTGCAACGCAAAGGCATGACCTGTGTCGCGTGTCATGTTCGGGGGCACCAGGTGTTCGGGCCACCCAAGCGAGACGGCTCGCTCGGGAACTCAGCTCCCGCCTTTCAGCTCCTCCATGGTGGCGCGGTTCGCACCCCCGCGTTCGAGCGGGCCGAGTTCTGCAAGGGCTGTCACCAGTTCGAACCCGATGGCTATGCCTTGAACGGGAAGCCGCTGGAGAATACCTACAACGAATGGCGGGAGGGGCCGTACGGCAAGGAAGGGAAAGAATGCCAGGGCTGTCACATGCCGGATCGTCGGCATCTGTGGCGAGGCATTCACGATCCGGAGATGGTCAAGCAGGGGGTGACCGTTCGCCTGACGCTGGACAAAGAGCGCTATCTGCTCGGGGAGGACGTCCACGCAACGATCATCCTGGTCAACAGCGGTGTCGGACATTACTTCCCGACCTATGTGACGCCCAAAATTCTCGTCAGGGTAGAGCTGGTTGATGGAGGAGGGGGGCGTGTGGCAGAGAGCTTACGAGAGGAGCGGATCGGTCGAGAGGTGACCCTGGACCTCGCTCAAGAGCTGTTCGACACGAGAATTCCGCCCGGCAAGAGCTATACTGTTCGCTACGTGAGGACAATCAACAGACTGGGGCTCAAACTGCGAGCGTCCGTTGTTGTGGCCCCGGATGATTTTTACGTCACGTTTTTCGAGGCGATCCTTCCGAAAGCAAGAACGAAGCAAGCCAGGCGCTGGCTCCAACAGGCCCTAGAGGACGCGAGGGGATCGTCCTTCATCCTTTTCAAGGAGGAAGTGGATGTGTCCTAAGTGTGGCCCACCGGCTCTGGGCCAGCCTCACGTGATTGTTGCTTACGATCTTTCCTGGCCGGTGCAGCGGCGCTGCTGTACGGCCTAATTGAGCGGGCAGGATGATCCCTTGAGAAGCTAAGTTCTAATACACACGTCTTTAATCATGTTGCGAGGGCGGGTCCTGTCCTTCGGCAGCCCCATCCGTCCTCACTCCACCCATCCCCCAGTGGGGCCCTTCCGTTGCGGGCGGATGGGGCGCCCCGCCTCGGCCACCCGCCCGATGTAACTTTGAAATTGTCGTTTGTATTGGTTTTGGGGAAAGGGAATTATCCAGAGACCCTGCTCTGGCGTGGCTTCAAGTGCTCATGCGGCCAGATTTGGCTTGACTTCACTCGCTTTTTGGCTAGAGTGAGCGACAACGTGAGGCTGTTGAATAATCGTTGAAGAATCGCTGACGCACACCGAGGTCTGCATGTTTGCATCGCCTGGGCCGATCGCGCTGCAGATCGGCCCACTCTCCATCCGCTGGTACGGCCTGCTCATCGCCACCGCTGTCCTTCTGGGGACCTCACTGGCTCACCGGGAGGCGATTCGCCGCGGGGAAGATCCCGATCAGCTCCTCAACGTCATCGTGCTGGGCGTGATGGCGGCCCTGGTGGGAGCCCGTCTCTACTACGTCCTGTTCAATTGGGGGTACTATGGTCCAAGGCCGTCCAAGATCCTTGCAGTCTGGGAGGGTGGCCTGGCCATTCACGGTGGTCTGTTGGGCGGGGCGCTGGCCACCGCCATCTACACCGTTCGGAAGAGACTCCCCATGTTGATCTATCTGGATATCATGGCCCCTCCTCTCGTGCTGGGACAGGCGATCGGTCGGTGGGGAAACTTCTTCAATCAGGAGGCCTTCGGGACTCCGACCAACCTGCCGTGGAAGCTCTACATCGAGCCGTACCACCGGCCACCTCATTTAGCGGCCTTCGAATTTTTCCATCCCACCTTCCTCTACGAATCGCTGTGGAACCTTGGGGTGTTCCTCGTTCTCTATTTCCTCTTGCGTCGCCGGCTGCAGCAAAGCCCTGGAGCCCTTTCGCTCTGCTATCTGGGGCTCTATTCGCTCGGTCGGTTCTTCGTCGAGGGGTTGCGGATCGACAGTCTGATGCTCGGACCGATGCGGGCCGCCCAGGTGGTCAGCCTTGCCCTGATGGCGATGTCGCTCTTCGGAGTCGCCTGGTTGTTGTTGCTGCGAAGGCGACGCGGGCATCAGTAGGTCCACAACGATGGAGCGGATTGGTGTCGTCGGGGCGGGCGCATGGGGAACGACCCTTGCCAAGCTCCTGGCCGAGAAAGGACACTCGGTCATGCTCTGGGTCTGGGAACCTGAGCTCGCCCACACCATGGCGAGGGAGCATGAGAACGCGATCTATCTACCTGGGGTTGAGCTTCCCGACACTCTTGAGGTGACGACCTCCCTTGCGCAGGTCGCACGCGGCCGCTCGGCTCTCCTGCTGGTCACGCCCTCTCATATTCTTCGCTCCGTTTTCTCGGAGATGCTTCCCTTCATTGACCCATCCATCATCCTCATCAGCGCCACGAAAGGGCTCGAGCAGGACAGTTGCCTGACGATGTCGCAGGTGATGCGACAGGTGGCCCCTCAGAGGGAGGCGCTCGCCGTTCTCTCGGGCCCGAGTTTCGCGAAAGAAGTCTGCCGGGGCCTGCCCGCCGCGGTGGTCGCGGCGTCGGGCGAGGAGGCCACGGCAAAACGGGCTCAGGGGCTGTTGAACACGCCCGCCTTTCGGGTGTACGCGGGCCGCGATCCATTGGGTGTGGAGTTGGGCGGGGCCATCAAGAACGTTATCGCGATCGCTGCGGGAGTCGTGGACGGTCTTGGGCTCGGGCACAATGCGCTCGCCGCACTGGTCACCAGAGGGTTGCGCGAAATCACCCGACTCGGGGTGGCGATGGGTGCGCACGCCGAGACATTCGCCGGGCTGGCGGGGCTTGGTGATCTGGTGCTGACCTGCACCGGGGATCTCTCGAGGAACCGCCAACTTGGGCTGGCGCTGGGCAAAGGCGCCTCGCTCCCCGACCTTCTCGGGCGGAGCCCGACCGTCAAGGAAGGGGTCAACACCGCGAGGGCCGCAGTCAGTCTTGCGCAGCGATTTTCCGTGGAGATGCCGATCAGCCGGGAGATCTGCGGGATTCTGTTTGAGGGTAAGTTGCCGCGCGAGGCGGTGGCGGATCTCATGACCCGGGCCCTTAAGTCAGAGGAGGAATAGAGAACGGGTGCCTCACATTCAGGTCGGGCGAAGTCGTATCCACTTCGTGGAACTAGGTCCAGCTCTCAAGGAGCGACTCTCGCCGGTCGTCTTCATTCATGGGGCGGGCGGGAGCCATCAGATCTGGTTTCATCAGCTCAAGGGGCTGGGGGGGCGTCGGAAGGTCATCGCGTTGGACCTTCCAGGGCACGGAGATTCGAATGGGAGTGGGGCGGATCGGATCGAGGGCTACCGCGACCTCCTGAAGGAATTTCTGGCAGAGCGCGGCCTCCATCGGACCGTCCTGGTTGGCCACTCGATGGGCGGGGCGATCACCCAGAGCTTTGCCCTGGCCTATCCTGATCGACTTGCGGCCATTGTCCTGGTGGGGACGGGGGCGAGGCTACGCGTGCATCCGAAAATCTTTGCTGCCCTCGCAGACGATCCTGCAGGCGCGGTGGGAATCATCACAAGATCGGCCCGAGCGTCGGATGCCTCGCCGGAGGAAATCGAGGAGGACGCGGAAGCAATGCTGCGAACGCCGGTGGAGGTGATCGAGCGAGATCTTCGCGCATGCGACGCCTTCGATCTGATGGAGCAGGTGAAGGAGATTATGACACCAGCACTCGTGATCTGCGGGAC
>JBGPUH010000110.1:0-7380 GCA_041491025.1 Methylomirabilis sp. (SeqCode) | reverse complement strand
GAGGCGCCCAAGCCAGAAATGGTCCCGATGGCCCCTCCAGCCCCAGCACCACCACCTCCAGTTGCGGCCGCGAGGGAAGCCGAGAAGGAAAAGGCGCCGCCTCTGAAGGACATCTTCTTCGACTATGACATGGCTTTGATCCGGCCGGATGCGCGCAAGACTCTCGACGAAAACGCCCAGTGGTTGAGGGCGAATCTGAAGGCCACGATCATCATCGAAGGTCACTGCGATGAGCGGGGGACGCCGGAGTACAACCTCGGTCTTGGCCAGCGACGGGCCCAAGCGACCCAGGACTACCTTGTGGCATCAGGCGTCGATGACAAGCGGATCAAGATCATCAGTTACGGCAGGGAGCGGCCTTTCGTCATCGGTCACGACGAATCAGCCTGGAAGTGGAACCGGAGGTCTCACTTCGTCCTGCCGTAGGGGAAGAAAGGCGTCGCCGTTTGTCTCTGCTCCCTCACTTCCTCCCGACCCTCTCCTCGGGCAGAACGGGAGGTGAGGGCATCGTCGGCGCCCATAGAGAGCTTTTGAGCAGCACCAGAGATTTCGTCCTCTTGGCCGGTGGGAGCTCAGAACGCAAAGATCGCCGGGTCGAATGCAATCTCTCCAACCATCCATCCAGAGATCTTCCTAACCTGTAGAAGAAGTTCCTCCGGGTTTAGCAACATCGCCAGCCGCGTTACTAGGCCATCTTTCGATCTCTGCTCATCCCATGAACCTCTGGCACGTCCATCCAGCATTGTTCCGCTCGTGGAGGTGTGTGTGTTTCCTTCTCTTGGACGAAAAGGTGACTGCAAGTCCAGACGTCAGTAGTTGCCCCCCGCCTGTGAGTCAAGATTCCCGAGCCGTGGTGCGGAGGTACACGAGTTGGGCCAAATGGGTGAAAGACCGCGGGAGTAAAAACGATGGAGCATCATAAGACACAAAGCCGCATTGAAAGCCTTGCCGCACGAGCAGTAAAGCTGATTGATCTGGCGGAGTATCAAGAGGGTTCTGTGGTGAGCCGAACGATCATTGACAAAAAGACAGGGACGGTAACCTTTTTCGCGTTTGACGAGGGACAAGGACTCAGTGAACACACTGCCCCATTTGACGCCCTGGTCTACCTTCTAGATGGCGAAGCGGAAATCGTGATCTCCGGCAAATCCCTTCGCTTGAAGGAGGGCGAAATGGTGATCATGCCAGCCAATCAACCGCATGCTCTGAGAGCGGTGAAGAAATTCAAGATGATTCTGACCATGATACGATCTTGATGTGAAAAGTCAGGTGGCAGCTTGGCCCGTTCAGGAGTAGCTTTTTCGGGCCGGACACGTCGGCGGGCAAGAGTCACGAGCACGCCATTCCTGCAGTTGCTCTTTCATGACCATGCACGAAAAGCCGTTATTTGACCTGCACCCACTGACCTCGGTACACCGGGTACGCGGGGAAAGCAGTGTGATGCCGCACATACCCCGCATCCCACCAGGCCTCCACCAGCTCTAGCAACCCCGTGGACGACTTGACCTCGAAGATCTCCACCCCGACCCAATGCCCCCGATGTGCAATCGCCTGGCCCCGGTACTCATGCTGGCTGGGAACGTCACTCCAGACTCCGGTCAGGATCCACAGCGCTTGGGGCTGGCCAGTCTCATCCTGAACTGTCGTTCGGGGCTGCAGCCTGGTCAGCCGGATCGGCTTTGTCAAGGGCGGAAGCTCCGCAGGGGTGGGGTGATCGGGCGCATACACGTCCGGAATCCCCAGCCTGGTCTCCAGGTACCGTGCCTCATACTCCAGGGCTTGGCGTTCTTGATCCGTCGCACTCATGACTTTGTCGATCCCCAATTTGTGCTGCCCCCAGTGCACCAGCTCGTGGAAGAGGACCGCCCGGCAGAAGGCCTCCGGGTGATCGGGCGCCTGACATCGACAAGTGAGATTGACGAATACGCGGTTTTTCTGGGGGTCGTAGTCACCCACAAAGCCGTGGTGATCCAGCTCCGTCCCGCCCTGGAAGGCTTCCGGTGTTAGCTGAAGAATTTGGGGTACTGGCCAGTCGGTCACATCCCAGTGGGTTAACTCGGCCAACGCCATGCGCATGGCGGGGAGGTCGTAATCCACCTGCTTTTCTGGCAGGATGCTCGAGCATCGTGGAGAGTGCCCCAGTGCTTGCCCTTCGGTGGCAGAGAGCGTTCCAACAAGGCTAAGCAGGAGTACCAACCCCACTGAAGTGATGTGTAACACGCGGTTCATGGCTCCTCCCTGCTGTCGGCGAAAGCAACATCCACCTGGCCGAATGCGACTTTACATGATTATTTTAGCAGACTTTGTGCCAAATGACCATGCCTGGAGAGGTCACTTGACGACCGCCAGCAGCTATGGGAGAATGCGGCCATAAAGGAGGGCGTGACGATGTGTTGGGAGCGTGAAAAGTCCAAGAAGATGAGTGAAGAAGTCGATGAGGTCCTGAAGAAGCTCATGGGGGAGGCGGAGAAGGACAAGGAAGTAGAAGCGCCCGCCAAGGCTGGGTAGCCCCAATTGCTTTTGCGATGCACTCACCTCCATCAAACAGCAGGGGGTTAGGCGATGTGGAGACATTGCCTAACCCCCTTGTCATTGTGGCGAAGGAGCGTCCTTTGCTGTCCATCGGGCCACCTTTCTCAAGATTTCACTGGGCGTCACACCTGAGTGGGCGGGTGTAGACAAGGAGGACTGACTATGACACACGGGAACATGGCCAGGGGGTTGCGGAGGGCAATCATGGTTGGGGCCATGTTTGGCCTTGCGCTGCTGTTCTCCGGTCCCGGATGGGCTGACGGTCCGCCGGAAGGACTCCCAAAGGCGGTGGAAATGCCCGATCTCTACGATCCGGGCATTGTGAACAGCTACAATACCGTTGCCAAACGGTCCTATCAAGTGAACGGACATGCGCTCGCGCCCTGGCTGGTCGCAACTGTCCTGACCCCCAAAGCGGCACATGTGGGCCCACCCTTAGTCTCCAGTGCGGCGCATCATGCCGCTGGTGGACAGCCGAAAGATGTGATCCTGATGATCGGCTATGTGACAGATACGCGCGATGGCCGAATCATCGCCTTATCCGAGACCTTCACGCACCCAGACGACGAGACCAGGACCGTCAAGGCATGGGTTGACGAAGGCTGGGTTACGAAAGGGAAGGGAAGCGGTGAGTGGGGACAAGAGATACGCTCAGAGACTGCGCTTACCACACAACAGACGGCGGCATTCATGGGGCAGGTGTATCGCTTGATACAGACCGGCTTTGAGCAGAGTCTCAAGCGGTAATCTTGGCTACGTGTCTCAGGGGAAGGATGTATGAGTTCCATAAGCCGATTTCTCGGCCATCCGCGAATGTGGCGAGGAGAGGCTATACAAACACGCCAAGGCCGGGACTCTTGGGACTAAGAATGCCTTGGAGAAGCCGCTCCATGTCACCAGCCACCAGCTAGGGCTCCAGAGCTGAAGGGAACTAGCGAGCAAGTCGGTCAGACTCTTCCAAAGGGCGGAGAGGCTTTCCCCGGGATCGGAGGCTAAGCCTCGATCAGCCTGAAGCAGTACGAGAAACCGGGCCAGGGCGTCCCGATTCACTCGCGGACCGATCCGGCCGAAAAGCTGGTTGGCTGGATCTTCTTGGATGTTGGGCTCATTTGTCGCGAACCTCATAAAGCCCGCGGAAGCGAAGAACCTCGATAAGAACTCCCTGTAGGCTGCCTTTGAAAGGCCGGTGCCCTTGAGGTCCCAGTGCCAGGAATATGCCGTGGCCAGGACGATCCGATCATCAAGCACTCCATCGGCGAAGCAGGCTTCCAAAAGCCTGCGCCCGATTCCTCGCTTTCGCCACCCCCGGGCGACCTCGATCATGCCCAGCTCCCAGATCTCGGGCGCGGACGGGTGCGACCACCGTTCCCTGGGATCGGGCCTCGCGATGAGGGCGTAGCCCACGGTCAGACCCTTCATAGTGCGGGCAAGCACCAACCGCTCGTCTGCGGTCTGAGCAAACCGAGGAAACCCCTCCGCCAGCCGTTGCCCGGAATCAGGATGATACCTGTACAGAATCCCCATCCCAGGCGCAATCCTGGATTGGTTGATAATCTCAGAGGCGGGATCGACCAGAACTTCCACCCTATCGACTAAATCTGTTGTCTGCATACGTATCACCTCAGGTCGTATTCTATGACACAATGCGGCATAACGCAAGCCGATTCGACCACATGCATATAGTTTACTCTCTTGGCACCCTGACTATTCGCTCCTGAAATTACTCATAAATGCCTATATCTTAAGCTAGAACGACATATCATCTACCCATAGGGGAAAGGCACAATGTGGTGATATCGCTTTGAACGACAGAAACTGCTTCATGGCACGATGCGTCATCTCCAATTGCAGAGGCATGGGCAAGATTTGAATGGCGATACAGCCCCAGCTTGAAGCGTGAGGTCATCATGGCACGGGGAGAATTTTGAAGATGGAAGAGAACCATCACGAGGTAGTCAAAAGAGAATTTGGCAAGCAAGCCTCACGCTTTGGAAAGAAGGGTCTTGCTCTTAGCAGTCGTGAGTACCTGCAGTGGGTAGTGGACAATCTGGATCTCCGACCTCACTTTAACGTGCTGGACGTGGCGGCCGGGACCGGTCACTTGAGTCGTGCAATTGCTCCACATGTACAACGCGTCGTCGCAGTGGACCTGACCCCCGAGATGCTTTTGAAGGGAAGCCATGAGGCTGCAGAAGACGGCATCACAAATATTACGTTCGAGCAGGGGCTTGCTGAGAACTTGCCTTACCCACACGACGCATTCGACATGGTCGTCAGCCGATTTTCGATCCACCACTTTGTGGACCCGAAGATCCAGATCGCAGAAATGGTGCGCGTATGCCGCCCGGAAGGCAGAGTCGCGGTTATCGATCTGGCGTCCCCTGACGATGAGACATTGGCGGCTGCGTACAACCGATTGGAACGCATGCGAGATCTATCGCATACTCGAGCTCTCCCGGTCGCAGAATTGAGAAGGGCCCTGCGGGATGCTGGGCTGGAGATTGTCCATACAGTCTCACGTGAGGTTGAAGTAAGCGTTTTACCCTGGTTGGATTTGACGGGCGTCGAGCCTGAGATGAGACGAGCCATTCTTGACGAACTCACTCGAGAGGTGATGGGATCGGTCACAACCGGGATGCGCCCGTTCATGCGTGACAACGAACTGAAGTTCGTCCAGACATGGGTCGTCGTCGTTGGAGTGAAACGGTGAGAGGCTGGGGGACTTCATGATGAGAGCAGTTAAACAGGTGGTGGCGATCGCGTTGACGGTTCCGATCGTCCTCTCATGGAGCTGGGCTTGGGCGGGTGAGGCACAGGTTGTGAAGATTGGGGTCCAGCTCCCCTTAACCGGCGTGAGGGCTCAGGTTGGCAAGGCCATGCAAAACGGGGTGAGGCTAGCACTGGATGTGCTCAACAGCCGAATGCCGAGGGACGAGACCACGATAGACCTGGTGTTTGAGGACGATGGGAATACAAAGGAAGGGGCACTGAATGCCCTGAAAAATCTGATCGGCGATCCTCAGGTGGTCGCGATCATCGGCGAGATATTCAGCCCCTTCGTGCTGGCCAGTAAGCCGATCGTGGAACGGGAGGGTGTGCCCTTTCTGACGGGAGGCACGCATCCCAAGACCACAGAGAACAGCCGCTGGATCTATCGGGTGGGGGCGAGCGATACGCTGCTGACTACCCTGATGGCCCAGTACGTCGTGGAGGGCCTGGCTATGAAGAAGATCGCCGTGATCCATGATCGCACCGGCATTCATGCGGCGAGAGCTGACCTCGTTTTCAAGTCCCTCCAGCTCAAGTATGGCATCATCCCCACGGTGAGAGGGCAGTGGAACCCGGGCGACAAGGAGTTCACCGCCCTGCTCAACCAGGTCAAGGCCAGCGGAGCAGAAGCCCTGGTGGCCTTGGGCGAGACCACCGAGGCTGGTCCTCTTCTTCAACAGGTGAGGGCGCTCGGCCTGAAGCTAACGCTGATCGCCCAGCGCGATTTTGGCGCGCCGGCGGTCCTCGAGGTGGCGAGGGAAGCCGCCGATGGGATCTACATCCTCACCGAATACCTGCCGGGGATCTCAGGGGCGAACTGGCAGGGCTGGGCCAACGCTTATCGCCAGCGTTACCAGACAGAGCCCAACAACATCGCGGCGGCATATTACGACGCCCTCTTCTTGCTGGCTGAGGCGCTGAAGCATGGGGGAGCCGGGCGGGAGGGGATCCGTACGGGATTGGAGCAGATCCAGGCGTTCTCTGGGGTGCTGGGCGAGTACACCTTCGATCAGGCGCATGAAGGGCTTCACCAGTTGTATGTCGTCCAAATCCGAGGGGGCAAGCCGACCCTGCTGGAGACCCTGAAGGCGACCCGCTGAGAATAGGGGGATGCCCAAACGAACAACACGTCATTTAATACGTCTGCTACACATACTGCCCGCGATCATCGCCGTGGCATCACCACCTCCTTCTTGCCGTGCAGGATTCGCAATGGTCCTCCGCCGTGCTGAAAAGCCGCCGATTCAGCAGACAAAAGCTCAATACCGCAACTCGGACTACCTGTCGCGTCAAGCGCGTTTGATGATATTGCTCCGTGAAGTCCTACAGCAGGCGAAGGCGGATCGGTCAGCCGCCTTCGCCTGATCGCATCCCCATGGCATCCCAAACCGGGCATTGGCCCCGCTTGCTTGCCCTATTTCGTCGATGTGGTGTCAGTCGGTGTCACCTCCCTCAAGGCTGGGGCGTAGTAACTAGCAGATTCTAGGCATGCGTCGCATTCGAATCCGCTGGCATGTAGGTTGCTCATCTGTCCCTCTGAAAGACCGTACCGAAAGGTGAAAAGGTGACCTCGATGAAAACAACAGTGGCGGTTGGATCGATGTTTTTGGCAATTTGGTTGACCAGCCCGGGCTGGGCAGAAGAATGGCCTGGCACTCCCGCGCGCCTCGGCTTGATGGAAGGGGAGGTCGTGGTCCAGATGGAGGAGTCATCGGACTGGATTCCCGCTTCCTCGAATTTCCCCATGGGCCCGGGCGATCGGGTGTGGGTCAACGGTAGGGGCAGAGCCGAGATTCAGCTTCCGGCCGGGAATACAGTGCGCCTTGGCGATGACACGGGCCTTGATATTCGTGTGTTCCCCCCTGCCGGCGCCGGGACGGCCTCCGTCAGGTTCGACCGCGGCATGGCGACGTTTTATATCAGACGGCTCCAGCCCGAGATCGTCGCCTTCCAGGTAGACCTCCCACAGGCGTCCATCCAAGTCCAGACCCCTTCGACCTTCCGCACAGATCTGTTTCCCGATGGCTCGCTCCAGGTGTCGGTCCACTCAGGCGAGGTGATCGTGGAAACGCCCGGCGG
>JBGPUH010000109.1:0-7382 GCA_041491025.1 Methylomirabilis sp. (SeqCode) | reverse complement strand
GAGGATCGCCTTGGCGCCATGCTCGCGCGCATTGATCACCTTGTAGCGATTGGTGGTATAGTGGAAGGCCTCTGCCGCGCGGAACGCACCGGCCTGGTCTCGTTCCCGAGGCTCGTGGGTAAAGGCCAGGACCGCCTTCCCTTTGACATCAATGCCGGCATAATCGTCATACCCAAGCTCGCGAGCGGTGATCCCATAGCCGACGAAGACGACCTCGGCCTCCACCCCCCCGTCGTCAGAGAAGCTGAACGGGAGGAAGTCCATGGAGAGGCGAAACGCGCGCGCTGTCGGACCCGCACCGGGCGTGGTGAACACCAAGCGATTGCCCTCCCCTAATCGAATCCCCGTGACCAGCTCGAACGGCTGCAGGTACCCCTCGCCGCCGGGCAGGAGCCCCGCCTTGCGGAACTCGCCGGCAATCTGCTCGGCCGCCTTCGATGCACCTGCGGACCCTGCTGCCCGGCCACCCATCTCCGGTGACGCGAGGGTCGCGACCTCGCCGATGAGATTCCAGGCACCGATCGTCTCTTCGCCCAGTCGTGGCTGCGGGGCCGGTCCCGCCGCGCACGCCGCGAGAAGCGCGAGCCCGATTGACAGGACGACCGGGCCAACACGACTCGAAGGGCAAGGGCTCGCCCCCGCCCGGCCCGAGATCGCGCACCGGCCCAACTTCATCTTGCCTGTGTCTCTGATTGTCGCTCTCATGGTCTCTGTCTCCATCACTCCCTCCTGGAATCGAGTGTCAACGCGAAGGTCGGCGTTGACAGAGGCGCCCAGGGTCTTTATCCTCGTCTGGACAAGGTACACTGTTGCTGGAGGCGAAATGAAACTCATCGAACGAGTCATCGGCAAGCGGGTGGTCTACTCCGGACACTACCTCTCCACAGAGCAGCAGACCGTTGTCCTCCCCGACGGCCGACAGGCGATCCGGGACATCGTCCATCCCCCGGACGCCGTGGCAATCGTCCCGATCGACAACGCCGGACGTCTCTACCTCGTCCGGCAGTACCGGCTGGCGATCCGGAGGGCGATCTACGAGATCCCGGCCGGGATCATCGACCATGGCGAACGACCGGCCACCACCGCTCGCCGGGAGTGCGAGGAGGAAATCGGGTTCCGCCCCAAGCGGCTCGTCAAGCTTTGCACCTTCTATTCCGCCGTTGGCTTTTCCACTGGCTCGATTCAACTCTTCCTGGCTCTGGGGCTTATACCCGGTCGAGCAGGCCACCATGACACCTCGGAGTTCCTTCAGGTCCATGCGATCCCCTTCGAGCGTGCCCTCCGCTGGGTCGCGGCAAACAGGATCGTGGACGCGAAGAGCATCATTGGAATTCTCTGGGCCCAGCAGCGGCTTGCTCTGCAACGGTTCTAGGATCGGCGTCGGCCGATTGAAGAAGGGGATTGGACCCGCAGAGAGGATTGCCACTTTCCCTGGTGCCGTTTCGACTTTGTCACACACATGAACACATTGTGCGACAGCCGATGAGTATGCTGATGCGTCAATGTGCCGTTAGGCGGAGAACGTTGGACCGGCGCTAGCGGCCAAGGAACTCCACGATGGCTTGATTGGCCTCAGTTGGACGCTCCCACATCGACATGTGACCGGTTCCTTTGATCGCGAGCAACTCGGAGTCCTTGATCACGCTGTGGAGCTTTTTGCCGACCTGCAGTGGAAACACCTCGTCTTGATCCCCCCAAATGATCAATGTCGGCTTCCTGAAGGTCCCGAGGGCACTTTCGTACCGCTTGAGCTCCTCGGCGTGGCGGGCCGTTGAGGTCATGACCCTCGCGGTCCCCGCAGTGCGGCCGATCCGGTATTGCCGCTCCACTATCGCGTCGGTGATCAACCGATCGTCAAAGACCATTTCCATCAGCGTCGCCCGGAGCATGCCGCGCGTATGCAGGGCGACAGCCAGGTAAGGCAAGAGCGGGACGTTGCGGATCGCGAGGAACCAGCGGAAGGAGGGATTTCTGACTTCGGTGACCACGTCGGGTGGGGTGCTATCGATCAGGACCAGCTTATCGACCCGCTCGGGATAGGTCACGGCAAACGCCCAGGCAATGCCCCCGCCCATCGAGGTGCCGATCAGGCTTGCCCGCCTGAGGCCGAGTTGGTCCATGAACTGCTTGATCGAGTCAATGAAAAGGGCCGGCGTGTATTCGACCTTGGGCCGATCTGAATAGCCGTACCCGATGAGGTCGGGGATGTACAGGCGAGACCTCTTTGACAGCGCCGCCATCTGCTTTTCCCACACCCATATCTCCCCGCCAAAGCCGTGGAGCAGGAGGACCGGTGCCCCCTCGCCCGTCACGGCATAGAAGATCGTCCCTTCCCGGATCTCTGCTGTCTTGAGCTCGAGGCCCGGGTTCCACTCAAAGACGACCGGCCGGACGAGCGAGTGTCCGCACCCCAGCACCAGGGCAGCCAGGACGAAGGTGAGGGTCACACGTCTGCTGCGCACGACCAAGCGCCTATCGGACACGCTGCAGCCGCATCGCCTCGGCTTTTGCCGCCTCCGCCTCGGGCACCATCCCCCGCTGGACATACAACCGGGAGAGCTCCGTGTGGTACAGCGCCTCCTCTGGATTCAGCTCAATGGCTTTCCTGATTGCCGCGATCGCCTCGTCCAGATTTCCCTTCTTGTTATAGCAATTGGCCAGAGCAAAGTAGGCGTCTGCGTAGGTCGGATCGACCTGTACAGCCTCGTCAAAGGCCGCGATCGCGTCGTCCAAGCTCCCTTTTCCGTAGGCCCCCAGGCCCTTTCCGAAGAGCTCCTCCCTGGTGGACATGTTGTTTCCGCCTCCCTGATTCCGTCATTGGTCGCTGCGTGATGCCGGCTTGTGCCGTTCCAACTCTGTATGGCGACTTCGCCGTTCCGCACGGTCGCGACACTTGCTGGAAGGGACGCCGCTCACATTCGGCGCATCACGTTGCAACGGCACTCGCACGATCCCCATCACGACCCGGAGAGTAGGCTGCAGGCTACCGGATGGCTGCCAGGGGTTGCCGCCGCAACGCATCGGTGATCCGGATCCGATGCAGCGGCACCAGCAATTGTGGCAAAGCCGCAGACTCGAAGTAGGCCAGCTCCAAGGTCTCTGGACAGGTCCGTAGCTGCCCGCTGACGATGCGACACTCAAAGCAGGTATTGATGAAATGGACAACACGGCCATCGGGGTACCGGACGACCTGGAGCTTGGGGTCCGAATAGACGCCGACGAGTCTCACCACCTCGACGAGGAGGCCGGTCTCCTCCTCCACCTCCCTCCGGATGGCGTCAGTCACCGACTCACCGATCTCCACGGAGCCGCCGGGCAGCCCCCACTGGCCATTGTCGGATCGTCGCTGCAACAACACTCCATGCCGCTCGTTCAGGATCACCGCCGAGACCGATGGCCGGATCTGCTGCGCCTTACTCACGTCGGGTTCGATCAGCATGTGGTCCGTCTCCACGTGGGCGAACAAAAAGGAAGTTGCGCAGCCCGAGAAAGGGTATTACCATGAATCGCTCAGACTGTCCATCCCTCTTCACTTGGGCCATTACCAGACGATGTCCCTGACGATACGATTTGTTCTTGTCCGTTCGATCATACTGGCGCTGCTGGTCGGCTCTCAGCTCTATCTCTTCTTAAAAGGAGATCGGGCGTTGCGGCGATCCCGCCTGAACCAGCAGCGCAAGCAACAGCTCCGCATCGCCCTCGCCGGATTCTTTGTCTCGATTCTTGGTGTCTATCTCTTCCTTCTGTTTCGGGCGGCCCCGCTAAGGCATCTTTCTCCGCTGATCCGGTATGGGCTGATCTATCCTACCGCCATCTGGAGCTTCGGATCGGTCTTCTCATTCCTCTTCCTGCTCTCGACCGACCTGCTCGGCCGGTGCACCCGACTGATCCGCTCCAGGGTGAGCAGGTCGACTCAGCCCTCTGCGCCGGCATTCGACTCCTCTCGCAGGCGGTTCATGCAGGCAGGCCTGAGGGCGCTGGCCGCCACGCCCGTCATGGTGTCGGGCTACGGCGCGTTGTACGAAAGCAGCGGGTGTCGGTTGGAGGAGGTGCGCCTGTCCCTCGGCGCCTCCCGCCGCTTCGACCCTCCTCTCAAGGTGGTCCAGGTCTCCGACATCCACTCCGGTCTCTTCATGACTCCCGCCCAGATGCGTCACTGTGCCGAGACGGTCCAGCAACTGCAGCCCGACCTATTCGTATTGACGGGGGACTTCATCTCCAACTCGGTGGCCTACTTGTCTCCCTGCGTCAAGGAGATGGCGCGGGTGCAGGCCCGGTACGGCAGTTTCGCCGTCCTTGGAAACCACGAGCACTGGTACGCCAAGCCTGAAGAGGTCTGCGCCATCTTCGAAGGCGGAGGGATTTCGGTCCTGCAGAATGCCCATCGGGTCTTGGAGACCGACCGGGGCCCAGTGGGGCTGGTAGGCATCGACGATCTCCGCTTCGGGCTGCCCGATCTCGAGCAAGCGCTCGAGGGCCTCGACCCGAAGCTTCCGAGGATCCTTCTGTCTCATCGCCCTGAGGTCTTCCCACAGGCTGCCGCTCATAACATCGCCCTCACCTTGTCCGGACATTACCATGGCGGGCAGATCAAGGTGAGCCTCCTCGGTGTCGATTTCAGCCTTGCCCACGTGCTGAGTCCCTACCCTGAGGGCCTGTATCGCCTCGGGAGTTGCCACCTGTACGTCAATCGCGGCCTCGGGACTACCGGGACCCCCGTTCGGCTCAACGCCCCTCCCGAGATCACCCTCTTCCACCTGTCCTAGTTCCGGTCCAGTCCACTTCACCTAGGGCGTCGCCGGCCCCCGGTGCACTCCCTGTCCGACATCCCGGGACGGGCTCCCGGACCGGGGACGTACCCATGGACATGTGGAGGTGCCTTGGCAGCCGATCAGCGCCGCTGAGCGAGGAACAGACGATGATACGCGGCCAAGTCTGCCCGAGAAATCTCCGGCCAGGCGACCATCTCGCGGTACAAGCCCCCGGGATCGGTTGTCATCCTGTCACAGCCACGCCGGCTTCCTTCGGCGACGGCCTGTACCTGCCGATGAATGAGAGGCACCAACAGGTTGGCCGCTGCCTGCGCCACCACACCCGGAAGCGACGGGGGCGGTAAGAGGTAAAATGCCAGGCGGCTCACCACAAGGGGATCTGGCGACGCCCTCGTCTGCCGGTACTCCAAGACGATCTCGATCAGTGCGGAGAACTGTCGAGTCGCCGTGAGCGGGATGGCGATCTCAGAGCGGTAGATTCGCTTCCCAGGCTGTACCATTAGGATGTCGGCGTCCCCTTCGAGCCCCCAGTGCCGGTCGATGACCCGGATGCGGCGAGCGGTGGGTTGGGTGACGCTGTAATCTCTCAGCGGAGGGTAAAGACGACCGAACAGGGCAGCGGCAAATCCCGGATGGCTCAGGAGGAACTCATAGGCCAATTCGGTCGCCCGGCATTGCAGCCCCGGGACCTCGCGGACCAGGAGACGCTCCTCGGCAGAGGCAGGCGACATCCAGCAACGAAATAGAGCCAATGCGGCGACTGTGATGACGAAAGCGCGATGCATTATCCGCTGGCATGAGACCTGATCACGTTATGAGATCGCGGCCAAGGCAGGCATGGCGGCACATCCCTTGCGCCGCAACTTGTACCGTTCCAACTATTTCCGGCGGCTTTGCCGTTCCGCATAGTCGCGCCCATCGCCACAAGAGACGCCGCTCAAATTCGGTCCATTAAGTTGGAACGGCACTTGTTCGGCACGAATGCATCATTTGGTGAGGATCATCTTGAGCGAGATGAGAAACAAGGCTATCCCAAAGACCTTTTCCAGAACTGGGTTGGACAGGCCGGTCGCAAGCTTGGCACCCAGAAATCCCCCCAAGAAGAAACCGATGCCTATAAGACCTGCTATTCTCAGGTCCACATACCCTTGCTTGTAGTACATCCAGGCGGCCAGCAACCCGATGGGCGGCACGAGCAACGCCAGTGTCGTGCCCTGAGCTTGGTGCTGTGCCAGCCCGAACAAAATGACCAGGGCAGGGACGATGATGACCCCGCCACCAACGCCGATCAGTCCACTAAAGATTCCGGCTACGAGGCCCAAGAGCACGTAGAGCACGGTATTCGTCAAATTGTGAACCCCCCTTTCCCCAAGGGCATCTCCGAGATCCTCTCTACGGTCTTCAAGCTCAACTCCTGCTGCTTCCTCATCAACGACGACGCTGAGAGTCCCAACCCCTCCGTGTAAGACAACGGCCCGCGGTGGTCACCGGTGTGAGACCCGGACCAAGCCCCTTGCACGGCTACGGCTTCGGCGACCAGGACGAGTATGGTGGCCTTCAGGTGTCGAGCCCGCGCACATCATTTTACTTTCCCCTCACCAGAAAAGGCAAGGGGTTTTCCGCTTCCTCATTCTGGTCACGCAACGACTCTGCGGTGGCGCCTGGAGTGGCATCTGGATTGACTGAGAGGGGGTTTCGAACCGGTTGGAGCGCCCGACTCCGATACGCCTCGTATGGCGAGGACGGCAAGAATCCTGGATGCCCTCTGACGAAATACTCAACCGGACAATCGCTTGACACGATGACGCAATGTGTTAGTATCAGCGAAAAGGGGGGTAGTTGTGCCGGCAGAACCGATCCTCATAAAGCGCTACGAAAACCGCAAGCTCTATGACAGCAGCCGAAGTGCATACATTACGCTCGAGGAGATCGCCGCCTTGATCAGGGAGGGGAACGAGGTCAGGGTCGTCGATGCCAAGACGAATGAAGACCTCACGAAGAACACTCTGGCCCTGATCGTTATGGAGGGTGAGCGCCAAAAGAAGAACCTGCTCCCCCTGAGCTTTATGTACCAACTCATCAAATACGGTGAATCGATCCAGGGTGTCTTCCAAGAATACTTGTCCAGCGGGTTCGAGACGTTCATCGCCAGCCAGCAGGAGGCCAAAAAGCGATTGAGTGAGTGGGCCGAAGCACACAAGGGCGAGGTCTCCAGAACAGTACCGCCCAAGACAGCATCAGACCGTGAGGCGTCGCTAAAAGAGGAGGTGGATCAACTCAAACGGAAGCTCGACGAACTCGAACGTCGGCTGAAAAGCGAAAAAGAAAAAGGAGAACGAGACTAGGTTCCTATCGAGGTACTGGCTTTCCGCAGTAAGAGACTCTGCTTCTTTGTCGGCTCGATGATTCAGTCTGTTGACTTTACTCATACCTACACCCACCCTGGAGCTACCACCAACGTACCGAAGTAAAAAGGGCCCGCGCATCACAGGGACGCGCGGGCCCGGCCGTCGGTGAGGGAGGGGGTTAGTTCTTCCTCGCCGCGGACTCCACGATGCCCTGCAGCTTGGTGACGAAGGCGACGTAGTGCGCCCGGGTCTCCTGGCTGCT
>JBGPUH010000108.1:0-7426 GCA_041491025.1 Methylomirabilis sp. (SeqCode) | reverse complement strand
GGCGTCTCCCGAACTGAGTCCGGCGATAAAGCGGAGCGCTTCCTCGTCGGCGTCGATGGCCAAGCGACCAAGGCCCCGCTCCTGATCGTCGAGCGCGCGCCGCAAGATGACCATCAGGTCTTCCTCTGCCAGAGGCTGAAGCGTCAGGACCTTCGCTCGAGACAGGAGAGGGGCGATGACTTCAAACGATGGGTTCTCGGTGGTGGCGCCGATCAGCACGACCGTTCCGCGCTCCACATGAGGCAGGAAGGCATCCTGTTGCGCTTTGTTGAAACGGTGGATCTCATCGATGAAGAGGAGCGTCCGCTTGCCGTAGGCCCGCTGCTGGTCGGCGCGGGCGATCACCTCCCTGATCTCCTTGATCCCGGAGGTCACCGCCGAGAACGGCATGAAGGCCGCCTTGACCCGCTCCGCCAGCAAGAACGCGAGGGTCGTCTTTCCTGAACCCGGCGGCCCCCAGAGGATCAGCGACGGCAGCTCTCCCGTCTCCAGGGCCACGCGGAGGACCTTCCCCTCTCCAAGGAGATGCTCTTGCCCCACGAACTCTGTGAGGTCCCTCGGACGTATGCGGTCCGCCAGCGGCGCCGGGACCTTCCTGGCCTGCGTAGGCGCCCCCTCGAACAGGTCCCCCGTCATACCCTATCCGACACCGTTTCCTTACCGGAAGTTCAACTCCGAGCCCGCTCCTTGCTTTCTGAAATCCTCAATCTAGCATTATGTCATTGCGAGCGAAGCGACGCAATCCTAAACCGCCAGATCTGGTGGTTTGGATATCTTGGTCGCGACTCTGGGCGCCATTAACTCGCCTCTCGCTCCATGTTTGCCCTCGAGCCGAATGCCGACGCCGGCAAACCGAGCCGACGTCAGGCTTCAGGGTGCGACCACACGAAACGTCACGAACTCCGGCAGCACAACGGAGATCGCGTCATCGCAGGACCGGAGGAGGGTGAGGCAAAGGGGAGGATCCTCGCGCCCCCTCACCCAGACCCTCTCCCCCATTGGGGGAGAGGGTAGCGGGAGAGGAGGTGGGTGAGGCCTCAGGGTGCGACCACGCGAAAACTCACGAAATCTCGCAGCACGATAGACTTCGTGTTCGCGCAGTCCCGGACCGGGAAGGCCGCAGCATAACTCCCGGGAGTCAGAGGAATAGAGGGACCGGAGAAGACACCTCGGGACTTCGGTCCTGCGAATCCCGCACCGTTGCTCGCTGAAAACTGCTGTACGAACAGCCCCTCCGCGGTGAAGATGAAGAGCTGGGCGAGCACAGGTGCGACCCCCTGGCAGGCAGGATTGGGGTCGAAATAGTCTGCACGAAAGCTAATCCCATCGCTCGTGCGGAAGGTCTGCTGAGGTACATCCGGGTCGTTTAAGGTAACAGCCTGCACGAACTGAAAGACACTCGCCGTGCCGATGGGATCGGCCCAGGCCACCCCGGCCGACACGGCTACGGCAATAAGACAGAACACCACTTGCTTCGTCCACGATGCGCGCTTCATCTCTCTCCTCCCTTGCCCCGACAGGGGGCGCTAAAGGATACGAGGGAGCTTATACCACGCCCTGAACCACACGGGTCAAGGTACGAGGCGCTTGCGCAGGTGGGACGAGGGAGGTTCGGAGCTAGGAGGGATCAGAGGAGGGAGGGAGATTCATAAGGAAGGCGGACGCCAGGGCAAACATCCCCCTCCCTAAACGTCCGCTGATTCTATTTGCTCAGTTTAGGCCTGATCGGATGCGGCGGCAGCGCGATGCGTTAAGGGGCGACCACGCGAAAGGGCACGAACTCCGGGAGAAGGACAGAGTCCGTATCATTACAGGTTCGGACCAGGAACGTAAATAGATAGCTGCCAGCGGGCAGGGTGCCAGCCGCAAGACTTCCGAAAAGGCTGCGGTGTTTGTCCGTGGGCACAACGCTGAACGAACCACCGGAACCATTGAACTGCTGAATGAACAGCCCTTCCAGGTTGAACACGAAGATCTGGACGAAGGTCGGGGCGACGCCAGCGCAGGCGGCCAAGGGATCGTAGTAGATGGCATTGAAACTAATGGAATCGGTGGTGAGGAAGGTCCGTTGTTGGCCGGTCCCACCGATGGTAATCCCAGTTTGAATCTGCAGGACGTTTGCGCTGCCGCTGGGATCGGCCGATGCCATTCCGGTCAATGCAGCGACTGCCACCAGACAACATGCGACAATCTTGGTGCAGATGGTGCGGTTCATCGCTCTCCTCCTTGTCCGTCTAATCTGACTGACTTGCATCATCGCCTCTTTTGTGGCGCCTCGTGAGCCCAATAGCCTGATAGTAAGCAGGTGATTGCTCACGGCGCGAACACCCTGATCGTCGGGAGTTCCGGCAACACCACGGATATGGCGTTGGTGCAGTTTCGGACCAAGAAGGTGTATTTAAAGGTTCCAGCGGGCAGGGTGCCAGCGGCAAGCGTTATTAAGAGGTCACGCTTCTTCGTCGAAGGACCTTCATCGGAGCTAGTCCCGCTAAACTGATTGATGAACCGTCCTTCCGAGGTGAACACGAAGAACTGGACGAAGGTCGGGGCGACATTGTCACAGGCAGGGAGAGGGTCGTAGTACGTGGCGGTTATCAGGATGGGATCGGTGGTGAGGAAGGTCCGCTGGTCGAAATCGCTTGCGTTATTGTGAGGTCGAGGACTCAAGATCTGCGGGACATTGGCCGTGCCTATGGGATCGGCCTGGGCCATCCCTGCCAGCACGCCCATAGCCACCAGGCAGAACCCAACCTGCTTCATCCAACATGTGGGCTTCATCGTTCTCCTCCTTACCCCGCTGGGGGCGGGCAGTTGAGTGAGTGAAAGCTGCGCTGCCCAGCTCAAGGCGCCGGGGCCAGCTCGTCGCGGACTCGCCGGGCGGCCGCAGCAGGATCGGGCGCTGTTGTGATCGGCCTCCCGATCACCAGGTAGTCGGCGCCCGCGGCGGCCGCCTCTCGGGGCGTCATGACCCGGAGCTGATCATCGGCCGGCGCCCATTCCGGGCGGACTCCCGGTGTGACGATCAGCATCGAAGGTCCGAGGGCGGCTCTCAGCGGGGCGATCTCGTGGGTGGAGGCGACGATCCCGTCCATCCCGACCTCGCGCGCCAGCGAGGCGAGGCGAATAACCTGCGCCTGAAGGCCCAACCCGCTGCCCATCGCCTCCTCGAATCCATGGGGATCCAGGCTCGTCAGGATCGTGACCGCCAGGAGCCGCATCGAAGAGCCCCTTTGGGCAACCACTTCCTTCGCCGCCTGCAGCATCTGTCGTCCCCCGGAGGCGTGGAGCGTGCACATCACCGCACCCATCTTGGCAGCCTCGCGCACGGCGGCCGCGACCGTGTTCGGGATGTCGTGGAATTTCAGATCCAGGAAGACCTGGCCGCCCCGTTGTTGAACCGCCTCAACCGCTCGCGGGCCGTCGGCGCTAAAGAGTTGAATGCCCACCTTGAACAGCGTGACCGCAGGGCGAAGTTTCTCAACAAGTCCCGCGGCTGTGGCGAGGTCCTTGACGTCCAGGGCCACGATCAATTCGGGTGTCTTTCGCATCGCATGACTCCTCTTTTACACAGGGAGGCGCATCATATCTTCCGCAAGGATCAGCTCGCCGTCAAAGACTTTCCTGCAAGGCGTGATGATATCGTACTCATCGCAAATCGGGTAGAAGTGAGTGAGGACCAGGCGGCGGCATCCGGAAAGGGCCGCGATCTGGCCGGCCTCAGTCGGGGTGAGGTGGTTCTTCATCGGCTGCTCATCCGGGGCGGAGCATTCCAGGACGAGGAGGTCCGCACCCCTGGCCGCATCGATGATCGCGTCACAGAAGGTCGTGTCTCCCGAGATGACCAGGCTCCTGCCGTCTGCCGACTCGACACGGTAACAGAAACTGTGCTTGATATGCACGACCTCCCGGGGAATCACTCGGAACCCCTCACCTTCGCTGGACTCCTTGAGGATCTCATTGAGCACCAGCTCATAGCTTCTCGCGGCGATCCAGTCACCGTACACCCCAACCAGGCTCTCATAGTAGGCCCGAAACCCTCTTGGCCCTGTAAGATACAGCGGCTTGGTCCGTTGCCAGGCCGGATTCCTGAGGGCGAACAGGAGCGGGACCAGATCCCCCGTGTGATCAGGATGGAGATGGGTATAGAACACTCGGTCCAGCTCGAGGACCGTGACCCCGGCCTTGAGCAGTCTCGGGAGTGTCCCGGCGCCTCCGTCGAACAGTAGCGACTGGCCGGCCACCTCGACGAGCAGACCAGGCGACCCCCGCCGGAGACTCGGGATCGCAGTCCCGGACCCGAGGATCGTCACATGCATGGGCGAGAGAATAGCACTAAATCTGGGCATTGACAAGGGAGGGTGGGTGGGGTAAGGATGTGTTCGGGGCACGCGGAGGATGAGACGATGGAGGTGCGCCAAATGAGAAGTTTGCCCGTCTGCTGGGGTGTCGCCCTCTCGCTGACATGGCTCCTCTGGGCCGGTCAGTCTCCGGCCGCCGTCTGGGACGACCCCAGGACCCTGGAGCTGATCGTGGCAGGGACCGATCACCTTCTCAACCTCGACCACGATGAGGCCGAGCAAGCGTTTTCCCGTCTGGGCGACCTCGATACAACCGGATTGCTCGCCCCGTTCTACCGGGCTTTCGTGAAGCTCGCACGGGTCGAGGATCGCGAGGCAACGCGGGGGGAGTTGGACACCTTCCTGGCCACGATGAGCAGTATCACGGCCAAGGCTGAGGAACAGCTCAAGCAAACCCCTCAAGACCCAGATCTCTTGCTTTTCGCCGGGATGGCCTGGGGATCCAAGGCGATGATCGACGGCGTCCGAGGCAACTATCTTTCAGCGTATGAGGGAATCAGGCGAACGAAGCGATACCTGGACGCATGTCTGCAGCACCAACCCACACGATACGATGCGTACTACGGTCTGGGCCTATATGATTACACCCTCTCGCGGGTCGCGTGGTACTATCGGCCTTTCGTTCGCTTGGCGCTCCCGCCGGGTGATCGAGAGCGCGGACTCCGAGGGCTCGCCTTGGCCAGCGAGCGAGGGACCGTAACCAGGATGCTTTCCAAATTTGCTCTCCTGCAGACCTACACCGGCCTTGAGAAAGAGTACGGTAGGGCTCTGCCGTTAGCCGATGAGTTGCTCCGGCGATTCCCGGGCAACCCCGAGCTCTACTTCCAGGCGGCGCTGGTCTATTCCGAGCTGGGGCAGTTCGCTGATGCTCTGGATGTCGGGCGACGGATTCGCGCCAACCTGGAGCAGGGCCGCAACCACTTCAAGCAGGAGATGCTGCCGCGCTACTTCCAGCTCATGGGGAAGGTGTACATGGACCATGGCGAGTACCCCACCGCCCTGAGCTTCTTCAAGAAAACGATTGACCAACCGACGACCCGCTACACCTGGGTGGCGGCGTGGGCCTGGACGCGGACCGGCATGATCCACGACCTGTTAGGGGAGCGTGGGGAGGCAAAGAAAAGCTACCGGATGGCGCTGACGATCGAGACCGACGGAATCGCCAAGGACGCCGCCAGACAATACCTGAGCGAACCGTACCGGAAGGAGATGGCATCCCGGACACTCAGAAACGTTGGCGACGCGAAGGGTAGCCGGAGCCAGCCGTAAAGGGAGGAACGCGCCATGCCACAGAGCCCAATTCGTCTCATCGTATTGCTTACCCCGATCCTGGCCACGATGTTCGCCTGACCGCCTACCTCGCGCTCCTCCAGAGCGGCTGCCGCACCCGGGACACCCTCATCGCGGACCTCACCTTCTCGCCCGAGTTCAAGGCCCTCCTGCCCCCCATCACGCCCGCCGACCCCCGGGTCCCCTTCGTGGCGGAACTGTACGCCTGGATCCTGAACCGCCCCGCGGACCTCCCGGGGCTCCAGGGCTTCGTCACCCAGCTGCAGCGGAGCACCGTCCTCTCGACGGTGCTGAACGACTTCCTCCACTCGGGCGAGTTCAGGACCCCCCGCCGCTCCGCCAGCAACTACGTGCGCGCCCTCTACCTCGTCTTCCCTGGCCGCGCGCCCGACTGCGGGGGCCTTGCGGGCTGGGTGGCCGCGCTGAACCAACAAGGCGACACGGACCCCGCCCGGGATCAGGTGGCCGCGCAGTTCGTCGGCTCGCCGGAGTTCCAGGCGAAGCTGAATCAGTTGTTCCCGTGAGAAGGGCGCGAAGCGAAAGGAGAAATCTAGCGGGAAAACGCGAGGATTAGAATCCGAATACGGGAGGCGAGTTAAGGCTGAGGCACCGTGGCAAGCACGAATGAGGTACCTTGCAATTGGCGTAACGAAACGGGCAGTGTTATAGTAAGTAGGTCAGTTAGCAAGGTATGGTGGTGGGGAGGACGAAAATGGAGAGAACAATGAAGAAAATCCAAGCGGAAGCGATATTCATGATCGGGGTCCTGATAGCGTCTATCGCGCTGATGCCGCTTTCGGCCTCAGCGTGCGAATGGGCCGGCCTTGACACCCACGTGGGGGAGATCAGGGCCATTGATCTCGGCCAGCCAAGCTTCACGATCCTAGACGGCCAAATGAAAAAGCCCCCCACCTTCCTGGCCGCCCCGGAGCAGCTCAAGGGGTTGTCGCCGGGTCAACTGGTGGTCGTGAAATACTCCAAGGTGGGAGGGCAGCTAAGGGCTGAAGAGATCCGGGCGCGCTAAGCGGTTCTCGGCGCTCCCGGTTAGGGTTTCTGGCAGGTAGGCGCTGGATTTCCCCAGCTCGGGCGGGATGCGCAAGGGGTGTATCACTTTACGACTTTGTTGAGGGTTGTGAGTTGCTCCTGAGTGAGGAGCTGCCGCATCGCCTTGTGGAATCTGATCTGCGCCACTAACGCCTCTCGGTCGGCCGTCGCCAGTTGATCGGTCAGCTTGTCGATCTCTTGATCCTTGGCCTTCTTGTCAAAGAGCAGGCTGACGAGCTTCTGCCGGATCCCGACGATTTTCTGCTGACTTGCGGTCATCGTTGTCTTTCGTTCGTTGGTCACTTTATCGAGCTTGCTCCGCTGCTCAGTCGAAAGCCCTAAATTCTGGTAGGGATCCGGCTCCTTTGCCCCCTCCTTTTGAGCAAAGGCGATTGTCCCTCCGATCAGCAGCATTACCGCCAACAGTCCAACCGTCACACCCTTCCGCGTGCGCATCAAATTCTCCCCCTTCCCTGAGATCCACCTATCATTCGAAGATTGGAACAACACAATTCACGCGATTTTACTCGGGAACAGAAAATAACAAAAGCGAAATATCACTTCCTTTTTAGCGCGAAGCACGCCGGTAGACCTGCTCATATTCTTCAGCAGAGCGATCCCAGGTGAAGTCGGCGGCCATGGCGTTGGTGACCAGCCGACTCCATTGGGCCTTCTCCTGAAAAAGCGCCACCGCCACCCGGATGGCCTGGAGGAAAGCGCCTGCGCTGGCCTCC
>JBGPUH010000107.1:0-7435 GCA_041491025.1 Methylomirabilis sp. (SeqCode) | reverse complement strand
GGCCATTAGCGCCCAATTCCCTGCGGGGAGCCTGGCCTGTCCTGAGCGCTGTCGAAGGATCGAACCGTCGTCTTCGGAGCCAAAAAATAGAGGAAGTTGCAAAGCAGTATCAGAGCGATGATGACGAAATGAGTGGCTGACTGCGCATCCATCCCGGCCACCCCCTTCCCCTTTAGCCCGATCAGGATCTCGTACTCGGCCGCCCCGCGCAACCCACCGATCAGACCGTTGATCTGTCCGGTATCGAGGAAGGGGTAGAGGCCGGGCGCAATGACGGCCGTCACCCCGCCGCCTAGCTCGAAGCCATACTTCTCCTTACCGTAGACGTACCAGCTTTCGACGCCTGGGGTGCCCGCGGCCAGGCTTACCACATAGTTCACCTGCCTCAGTGACCGAACGCCGCGAAGGACAAGGAGGTCCGCGGTTCGCTCACCATAGTGGTCGGTGGGGAAGGCGGCAGTGAGATCCTGGCCCATGTTGATGATCACGTTGGACCCGCCGGGGGAGTAACCCAGGAACGTGTAGTCGATCCCCTGTCGCTTTCCATACTGACTTGCGACCCCGCTCACCACCTTCTCAGCCATCCCGGTCCCCGTGACCCATAGGGTCATGCCGATCACCCGCAGGTCTCGTTTGAAGGCGTGATTGAGCAATGCGACTGCCATCGGGTACAGTTCCGGCTTCGAGGCCGGGTCGAAGTCAAGTGACAAGAGAAACACCGATCCCGCAGGCAGCGACTCGATGTAGTCGTGGACCTGTTTCACCTCGGGCGAGATCCGGATCGGAAAGCCGATCGGGTGGAGGAGTGGAAGAAGTGTGGCGAGCGCGATCAGGATGAAGATCGCCCGACGGTCTAGGCGGAGGATCCTGCTGGCCAGCCCCTTCACTCCCGGCCCCCCAAGTACGACCGTTCGATCCCGAAGATGATCTTGATCGAGGTGGCGATCCCACCGAGGCTGATTCCGATAATGATCCCTCGCCGGGCGGCAGTGTTCAGGACATTCAGGAGCCAACCGGCCAGTGGGCCGGCAGCGGGAATCAGATATTCGCCCAAGGGCACCCGGCCGAACATCATGATGATCGCTGCCACCAGCAGCACTGCGGCCTCCTTGCTCCTGGCCCGGAAGGCCCGGAACGCGGCGGAGGCCACGAAGAACCCGAGCATGGAAAACATCGTCCCCTGCAGCGCCAGCAGGGTGTAGGTGTAGATCCAGCCAAATCCTGTCCCCTCCTCCTGCCCCCCTGCCCACAAGCCGACTGCCACCGTGGCCAGCATCGAGAAATAGACCACGACGCTATAGCCCCAGCCTGCGACCCTCGCCCGGATCTTCGAATAGTGGACGTGGCAGAGGCTGGCGACTCCCAGAACCATGGCGAATCCAAGGGTAATCCTAAGCCAGACCGATATCTCGGTGAGCGCCGCTTCGGAGACCGGGTGAGGGACGTAATACTGGATGGCGGCCGCCACCCCGAAGAAAAAGGTTAAGAGCAACGGCAACGTCCGCCGCAGGAACAGCGTCATCGAATCACCCTACTCGGCACCCAGCACCTCGCACCTCATTTGAAGTCGCGGAAGATCTGCAGCAGCGGCACAAATGCCTGGGTCCCAGCGAGCGCACCGATCGTCGCCAGAACGGTCCCCACCACTATGGAGACCAAGAGAAACGCCTTTCCCAGGTCCTGCCCCCGCAAGGTCCCAACCAGCACCGGTTCGCGCGAGAGGTATGCGCTTGCCGCATACAGCTCCTCGCCGATCAAGGTGTAGTCGCACGTCGTGATGAAGAAGGGCAGTTGCAGGTCAGCATCGGTCCCGGCAATCTGGATCGCGCCGGTCCCGGCGCCGGTCTCCGCCAAAAGTAGCGCCTCGGCATAGTAAAAGCCCATAAAGAAGTTCGCCGCTGGCCGCTCTCGCAGCATGATCCCATCGACTGCGGCGGTGTAGCTGAACTGGTCAGAGGTGATGAAGAAGTTCGAATCCTCCCGATAGGCATCTGGCCGCCCGGCCTCGAGGTACGACTCCTTCACGATCTCCTGACAGACGGCCATGACGATCGGGTCGCGGTGCGGGACCTTGAGTTGCGTGTCGTAGGCGGCGGTCCGCTTGGCGACCTGTCCCAGGATCACCGTCGCCGCGATGGTCGAGAGGCTCGACATGTCATCCGAACCGGTGAGGTAGAGGATTGGTCGCCCCATCTCCGTGGCCCGGCCGATCGCCTCCTCCACTGCATCGAGACCCGGGATGCGACGCAGGAAGATATTGGGCCGTCGCTTTGCGTGGGCAATCGCGATCAAGACAAGGGCGGAGAAAAGGACCATCAACAAGAGGTTGTTCGCCTTTGCCCAGTTGAAGAGATTCGGTTCCGGGACCGCCGATCGGATTGGCCCCTCAACAATCTGCGCCCCATCGGTGATGGCCACCTTGAAGAAGTACGGCCGCCCATTCACGAGGAGCAGATCCCGGGTCGATTTGACCTGATAAAAGTGGAGGCTTCTGGTCCGGTCCCAGCTCCACCAAGGCCGATCGACATCGCTCTTGTAGTGCGTGTTTGCGGGGAACTCGATGAGCTGCGTAAATGGCCCTTCCTCCTGATCGGCCAAGTAGACCTGATAGCGGAATGCGGGCCCGTCGAAGGGAGCTGCTCGCCACGACAGTCCAATGCTGCCTCCCCCATCTCCGGGCATGTCGAAGGCCTCGAACTGTTCTGGTGGGGAGAGGGAAAGAGCCAGGGTAGAGGGTAGAGGGTAGAGGGTAGAGAGAAAAAGAACAAGGGTGGTGATGCCGAATATAAGGCGTTGATGGTGGATCGCTGATGGTCCACAGTTCAGAGTTCGTAGTTCATAGTTCATAGCTTTCGGGTTTCTACCACGCATCGCTGAACTCTGAACTATGATCTATGAACGTGTTCATCCCTGTCGGAGGCACATCATCCCTCAAGAAGTTCGACGTTTGCTCGAGGGACAATGATCCGCTCTCCATCGTCAAGCTCCGCTTCGAGAACGCGGGCCTTGCTCCCCGTTGGAAGAAGCCGAAGGTCGGCGGGAAGATCGGACACCCTGCAGATCCGACCAAAGTGCGGCTCCCGGATGATCCGGATCTGATCGCCGATCTTCAACCCACCCCCGACCGACGTAATCCCCTTCTCTGCACTCTGATCTCTGAACTCTGAACCCTCTGCCAAAGGGATTATTACCTCCGGCCTGATAACGCCAGCCCGGATCTGCGTCGCCCCTGAACAGGATGCGCGCCTGCCGACCTTGGAAGCCAAGAGATCGAAGGTCCTCTTTGCCATGGCGATTTGGCCAAACCCTTCGGTAATGATCAAAGTGAAGCCGACCTGCTCAGTCCCGGTGATGGCGACACCGAGGTCACGTCCGAGAAGCTCCTTCAGGTCGAGGTCGTGTATTCCACCGACGACAATAGCGCAGACGCCAACGTGTTTTGCCCTGGCAAAGCCATCGCGGCCGATGAGCGAGCCGCCAATCAGGATCGTTCCCCTATGGGACTCGGCTATACGCTCTGGTGTGAGAACCTCCTCAGGGTCGGCCACCGCCACCGCGATCGTTCCGACCGCCTCGCCGCCGACACCGAAAATACCTTGGACGAGGCTGCACACCGTCTCCACCGAGGCCCCTTGGCCAGGAAAGGTCTCGACCACGTGGCCGTCCAGATAGGCCGAAAGCGCCAAGGGCTTGGGCGGCTCCCTCAGGAAGACCTGCCCGGTTACCTCGGAGACACTCTCTACCGTCCCGGTGATAGGAGCGGGAACCCGCGTCTTCAGCCATTTGATGAATGGCCGGTTTTCAGCAATCGGCTCGCCTGCCTGAACCGTATCGCCCTCCCGTTTCAACATGTACCGCCGGATCTCCTCCGGCACGATCCCCAGGAGGTTAACGACGTTGACCGTGTGTACTTTGCCGGGCAGATCGGTCTGGGCGATGACCGTGCCTGCGGTGACGGCCTGTCCCTCTCTGACAAGCACCTGACCGGGAATCGGCAGGATCCGCCGCTTCCGAACCACAGTTCTCGGCGTGACACGCAATCCTGGCGTATACGAGTGAGCCATCTTTTCATAGGGTTCAGGGGCTAGGGTATAGGGTTCAGGAGACCCTGAAGTTCGACTCTACCCTATACCCTAAACCCTTTACCCTTCCTATGTGGGATACAGATCGACCGCCTTCGCCCAGGCGTGCAGTTGCGCCGCCCGCTCCGAGGGATCCTTTGGCAGGCTCAGCGGCCGCCCCCTGGCATCCAGGATCAGGCCGACGACGCCGCCTTCTACGTTCAGCGACACCGCTCTTCCCTTGCCGGCGCCCAGGTCAAAGCTTCTCGACGGCTCGGCTTGAAGGTCGGCCACTGCCCCTGCCCCAAGCTCCATGCGAAGGAGTTCCCCGAAGCAGAGGCGACCTTTCTCTTCTCGACCGTCCCCGAACCGAATGGTATACGCGAAGCATGGCTCACCGGGCTTCGCCTGCCCCTCTGCAGCAAGGCAGCTCCCGAGTGGGATCAGACAGTCTTTCAGGAAGACCTCGGTGGCGGCCCGCTCATTGACCTGTGACAGCACTCCCAAATGCGGCATCATGAAGATACTGTCCACCGCCAGCCGCGTAAGTCCCAATGGCTGGTAGGCGTCGACCATCATCATCATTGCCTGGACCCGGCGCGGCGCGTGGGAGAGGATCCCGCCACTACCGATGATCAGGTCGATCCGGTACAGGTCGATCAGACTCTTACCGCCTTCCCCCTGTTCGAAGGCATCCGCGATGGTCCGTTCCTGCTGGACGCCTTTCAGGCCAACCGCGAACGCCTTGTGCTGCTCAAGAGCAAGCCGAAGCGCCTCGCGGGCTACCGCCTGCTCCAGGGCCAGATCCTGCTGCGTTTGGGGGATCGTGGTGGGACGAATCATCTTATTTTTGATCCGGTTTCGCATGTCCTGTTCCGGCAGCAACAGCGCAAGCCACCGCTGGATTTTCTCGAGGCCGGCCTCGGTCAGGACATTGCTGATACTGTAGCTCATCCCAAGGTTGGCGCTGACCGTCCGTGTGAACTGCCCATCCACGACCGAGAAGACATCGGTTGTGGCGCCCCCGATGTCTACGCCAAGCAGGTTCAACCCCTGCTGCCTCGCCGCTTGTTCCATGATGAGACCCACAGCGGCGGGCGTCGGCATGATCGGCGCTCCGGTCCAGCCAATCAGCACCCCATACCCCGGCGCCTGAGCCATGACATGCTCGAGGAAAAGCTCATGGATCTTGTGGCGAGCCGGGGCGAGGTTCTCCCGCTCCAGGACGGGGCGGATATTATCGGTAATGACGAGCGCGGTTCGGTCCCCTAGGATGTCCTGGATCCGGCCACGGGCATCTTTGTTGCCAGCAAAGATGACCGGCAGCTTGAAGCTTCCGCCAAGGCGGGGCTTCGGATCAGCCGCCCGGATGTACTCCGCCAGTTCTACGACGTGCGAGATTGTTCCACTATCGGTCCCACCCGACAGCAGGATCATATCGGGCCGCAGTTGCCGGATCCGCTCGATCTTTTCATGCGCGGGTCGGCCATCATTACTCGCAAGGACATCCATCACGATGGCGCCGGCCCCAAGGGCGCACCGCTGAGCGCTCTCGGCCGTCATGGCCATCACAACGCCCGCCACCATCATTTGGAGGCCGCCGCCAGCACTGCTCGTGGACACGTAGATATCAACCCCGCGACCTCCTTCGGCGGGAGTCAGGATTTTCTCCCCCTCAAGGATCCTCCGCCCCGACAGCTCCTCGACCTCCTGGATGGCGTTCAGAACGCCGCGCGTCACATCGTCGAATGGGGCCTCGACGGTGGTCGGGGCCTCGCCTCGAAAGGTCTGGCGGTACTCGCCGCCGACCTTCTGGATCAGGATCGCCTTGGTGGTCGTACTGCCGCAGTCGGTGGCCAGGATCGCCGTCATCTCGCCGCTCGAGCCACTCATGGGCGAATTCCCTCCTCCTCGTCTCCTTGGTGAGCCTGCCCTGAGCCCAGTCGAAGGGCCTGTCCTGAGCCAGGTCGAAGGGACCCCTCGAACCAGCGAAGTCTGTCGGTAAAGATTTCCGGGGTCTCCCGGCGTTCCAGCAAACCGGCGAGCCGTTCGATGTCATCGGGCGGGGCAACCATGCCCATAATCGGTGTGAGGGCATGGACAAGCTGGCTTCCAAGGAAGCCAAGGGGGGCCAGGGACTCGACTAAGAAGATGGCGGGTGTCGCGAGGCCGCGATCGGCGAGAAGGCGGGCAAAGCGATCCAGGAGCGCGAGATCGCCCGCCTTCAACTGGTCGCCCTCCCTGTGTAGGGCGAATGCATGGGCGAGGTCACGCCGAAGGCGGCTCCAGAATCGCCACGAAAACCGTTCATCGTTCATAGTTCATTGAAGAGCTTACAGAGTGCGGATTCTTATGTTTCGCTCTCACAGCTTTAGACTATGAACTCTGAACCCTGAACAATGAACTCTATGTTACTTGGTATGAGGCATCTGCCCTTGAGGCAGCGTCTTTTTGGCGGGTGGCGCTGGTGTCACCGGGGCGTTGGCTGGGGGCGCAGGCGCCGGGGTGGCTTGTTTGGCCCGCTCCTCTGTGATAACCGACGAACTACCCCTGTGCCCTGCATAGATGGCCAAAACGAGCGACGAAACCATAAATAGAATCGCCGCCGCCGTTGTCAGCTTGCTCAAGAAGGTCGCGGCACCGCGGCCACCGAACACGGTCTGGCTAGAGCCGCCACCAAAGGCGGCGCCGATATCGGCACCCTTGCCGCTCTGAAGGAGAACAACCAGTACAAGGACCACTGCGATAAGCAGGTGTAGCACTGAGAGAGCAACGAACATGCATACCTCCTAAGGAGTTAGGGTATAGGGTATAGGGATCAGGGTAAAGGCTTTTCTACACCCTGGACCCTCAACCCTCAACTCTTGATACTCATGGCGGCTTTTACGATCACAGCAAACGAATCAGCTTGTAGGCTGGCCCCACCGACCAAGGCGCCGTCGATCTCCGATCGTTGGAGGAGCTCCTTGGCATTCTCGGGCTTGACGCTTCCCCCATAGAGGATTCGGACGCCCTGCGCGACGTCCGCGCCAACAAGGCCGGCGACGGTCTTTCGGACATGGGCGTGCATCTCCTCAGCTTGGTCAGGCGTGGCCGTTCTTCCCGTGCCGATGGCCCAGACCGGCTCATAGGCGAGGGTAAGCGCTCGAATTTGCCCTGGAGCCAATCCCGACAGCGCCCCCTTCACCTGGGCTTCCACAACATGGTGGGCGCGCCCGGTTTCTCGCTCTGAAAGTGTCTCTCCAACACAGATGATTGGTGTGAGGCCGCTACCCAGGGCAGCCAGGCTTTTCTTGTTGACGTTCTCATCGGTTTCCCCGAAATACTGACGGCGCTCGGAGTGGCCGACGATGACATAGCGACACCCAAGATCC
>JBGPUH010000106.1:0-7450 GCA_041491025.1 Methylomirabilis sp. (SeqCode) | reverse complement strand
GGTCGCGCGGCTCCCTCCCAATGACACATCCGTTAATGCGGTTGTATTAGAGACGGACCGCTTTTCCGTTGCATCAGCATTTCAGCCCGGTATAGTAGAGACCATATGCGAACCTTCTTTCTTTTCTGGCTCCTGACCTGGGTCACGGGCAATCCGATCCTGGCCGGCGCGATTATCCTGTTGTTCTTCGGGGGGAGCTACCTGCTGTACTCTCGTCGGCTCTATCGCTTTCGTCAGGCTTGGCGAGATGTCTCCCGCATTCGGGAGCTGCGCGCAGAGCTGGCCGTCAACCCGGAGAACGCCAAGGCCAGGAGCGATCTCGGGGAAATCCTCGCTCGAAAGGGTCGCTATCACGAGGCCCTCGCCCACCTCGAAAAGGCGATCACGCGGTGCGATGATCAGCCCGACACCAACTTCTACCTCGGTTGGACCCATCTGGCACTTGGCGACCTGGAGCAGGGACGCCGGTATGTCATGCGGGCGCTGGAGCTGAGCCCGCGATTTGGCTACGGCGAGCCCCACCTCCGCCTCGGCGATTATTTCTTTGCGCGCGGCGAGTATAAGGAAGCGATCCCGCACTACGAGGCCTTCCGCGCCATCCACAGCTCCGGGGTCGAGGGGCTCTACAAGCTGGGCCAGTGTTACCTGGCGATCGGTGACCGCGTAAAAGGGATCGAGATGCTTCGCGAGGCCGCCAGCGTGTTCCGCGCCGCTCCATGGTACAGACGGCAGGAGGAGCGAGCGTGGGGTCGAAAGGCCGTTCGGGCACTCAGGAAGTCCGTCAGAGCCTGAAAGAGGCCGGAATCAACGGGTGTTCGCAATGGAGCATTACCCATAGAATTGGGTTCTCAGTCCGGACCTAAAGAAGTCTGAAGTTCTTAAAGGGAACAGGTGCCCGAAATGGCTGCCACGTCTCTCAGCTTACAGGCCAGGATCGTCTCCTTGGTCGTCTTCATCGTGGCGGTTATACTCCTCCTCTCCACCTATCTGGACTTGAAGCTCTCCGAGAAGACCTTTGGGGAGGAGATGAAGGAGCGGGCTGTCAGTTTGGCTCGAGAACTTGCGGCGAGTATTGGCACGCGACGGGAGCTGGAGGACCCGAACATCTTAAGCCGAGAAATGGAAGAGATCACGAAGGTCCAAAGGACCATCCACAGCATTGACATTTTCACCTTAGGCCCGACAGGCCCCGCCCTGATTGCCTCAGCGGGAGGGACCTCCGGGCCGAGATCAGGGTTTTCGGGCTGGCACACAGTCAGGACGGGTGCAGTGGTGGCTTCGCTGGATGAGACCGGAGGCCGTCGCCTGTGGGACGTCACTGCCCCTGTCCGACTGGCCGGGGAGGTCGTCGGAGCGATCACGGTGAAGTTTTCGTTGGAGGCCGCCGACCGGCATGCGGCCAAGGAACGACGCCAGTCCCTCGCTATCATGGTAGTGAGTTCTATCCTGATCGTCGGTGTCCTGGGCTTGTATCTCCAGCGAAACGTAAGCTGGCCCATCCGGACCCTGATGCGGACCATGGCGAGGGCGGAGGGCGGCGACCTCGGAGCGGAGGCCAGACTCGAACGGGATGACGAGCTGGGCCAGCTTGCCAGAGGCTTTAACCGTATGTTGCGGAAGATCAAGGAAAGTCACGAGGAGAACGCAAAGCTTCTCGCCCGGATTGAAGGCTTCAACAGGGAGTTGAAGGCCGAGGTGGAGAAGGCCACTCAAGAGCTGGCCACCCGCCATGAAGAGCTCCGACAGGCCCACGCCATGCTCTTCGAGGTCCAGCGGCAGTTGAGCAGGACGGAGCGGCTGGTGATGGCGGGACAGCTCGCCGCGATGATGGCCCACGAGATCGGCACACCGCTCCATTCCATCTCTGGTCACGTTCAGCTTCTCCTCAAGGAAGGCGACCTGAAGGAGGAAGCGGTCGATCGTCTGAAGATTGTCGAGACCCAGATTGGCCGCGTGGTCGAGATCCTTCAGGCGCTTCTGACGGCCTCCGCTCCAGCAGAGCCGGTCTTCAAGCCTGTCGAGGTTAACTATCTTGTCATAGGGCTTCTGAACCTTATTGCGCCGGTTCTCCTCAGGAGAGGGATCGTCGTTTCGTCCGCGTTCACCCCTGATTCCCTCTCGGTGATCGGCGACGCTGGACAACTGCAGCAGGTGTTCCTGAACCTCATCGCCAATGCTCTCGATGCCATGCCCGATGGCGGAACCCTTCGCGTCGCATCAGGAGCAACGACCCGTGATCATGGACCTGGCAGCGAACAGCAGAGGCCTCGGCCGGCTTTGAGCGAGAGTGAGTTCACCGAGGTCAGTATTGCGGATACAGGGCGGGGTATTGCCCCTGAGCATCTTGGCCGGATCTTCGAGCCGTTTTTTACGACCAAGGAGGTAGGGAAGGGAACTGGTCTGGGGCTCTCAATCTGCCAACGGATCGTGAAGGCCCATGGGGGCAGGATTGAGGTGAAGAGCGCGTTCGGGGCTGGGACCACGTTTACTGTCGTTCTTCCACTGTCAAAAGGTTAGACCATGTCGAACCAGATCAGTGTGTTGGTCGTGGATGACGATCAGACCGCCTGCCGACTTCTCCGGGAGGTGATGGCCAAGGAAGGCTACCAAGTGGAGGCGGCCGAGAGTGGGAGGGAAGCCGTCGAAAAGGCCGAAACGGCGCTCTTTGATGTGGCCATCTCCGATATCAGGATGCCGGACCTGGATGGCCTGGAGCTCCTGAAAATCCTGAAGCGTCTCAGCCCCGAGACGATCGTCATCATGATGACAGCCTTCGGCTCCATCGAGACCGCCATCGAAGCCATCAAAGAGGGCGCCTATGACTATATCAGCAAGCCTTTCAAGCTCGACGAGGTGAAGCTGACCGTAAGAAGGGCGTTGGATCACAAAAGGCTCCTGAGGGAGAACATCCAGTACCGACAAGCGCTCAAGGAGCGGTACCAGCTAGAGAATATCGTGGGCAGGAGTGCTTTAATGCTGGAGGTCTACAAGATCATCGCCCGGGTCGCCTCCGGCTCGAGTACGGTGCTCATCCAGGGGGAGAGCGGGACCGGCAAGGAGCTGATCGCCAGGGCCATCCACTACAACAGCCCACGAGCCGATCATCCCTTTGTCGTCTTGGATTGTGCGGCCCTGGCCGAAACCCTCCTGGATAGCGAGCTCTTCGGCCACGTGAGGGGTGCCTTCACTGGGGCCGTCGAAAACAAGAAGGGGCTTCTCGAGGAGGCAGACGGTGGCACCTGCTTTCTGGACGAATTAGGGAATGTGAGTCCTGCGGTTCAGGCCAAACTCCTCCGCTTCCTTCAGGAGCGCGAAATCAAGCGAGTGGGAGGCACGGAGGCCATCAAGCTCGACGTCAGGGTCATCGCGGCGACCAATCAACAACTGGAGGCGTTGGTCAAGGCGGGGACCTTCCGCGAGGACCTGTACTATCGCCTGAGTGTCGTCTCCATGACCCTGCCTCCTCTCCGGGAGCGGAAGGAAGACATCCCGCTGCTCACCGAGCATTTCCTCCGGCGCTATGCCTTGCAGAACACCAAAGACATCTCGCACGTCTCTCCTGAGGCGTTGACCCTGCTGGGCGAGCATGATTGGCCGGGGAACATCCGGGAGCTCGAGCACGTGATCGAGCGGGCTGTCGCACTGACTGGCAGCCCTGTCCTCCTGCCTCATGACCTTCCGCCGAATTTCCGCAAGGAAGCTGGCGAGAAGGTGCACGAGGGTGGACCATTGACCCTGGACGAAATGGAGAAACAGCATATCCAGGGCGTCCTGAAATCGGCGGGAGGGAACAAGAAGCGCGCCGCCGAACTTCTTGGTATCCATCGGCGAACGCTGTACCGGCTGGCAAAGCGGTACCAGATTGACTTGGGAGCGGACTCTAAGTGAGGCAGGATGTCACACACTCTCGCGAAGGTGTCTCACGATCATAACCCCTCGTTCTGTCTGCTTGCCACCTGATTCGCCTCGGAACTCCTGTGGCAGAACGGTCGCCGAGCGGAAAGGGTCGCTCTTGAAGCCTTCGATGGCGGCATGTCCAGGACCTCCTCTAACGACAGGCGGTTAGGCCCCTTCCCACTGGCGACTGTTCCCTCCCGAGAACTCCGGCATGGAGATTGCTCAATATCGCTCGGTACCTTTACCTCGGCAAGAGAATGTTCTCGTGACCTTGGAGGCAGACATGGGAAGCGCTGGCAGAGTCCTTGTGGTTGATGACAGCGACGAGAGCCGACGGATACTGGCGGATATCCTGGGGATGCTAGGGTACTCGGTCAGCACGGCTTCCGATGGGGAGCGGGCCTGGATATTGTTACAGCAGGCCGGGCTCCCTTACGATCTTGTCATCACGGACTTCATGATGCCGCGGCTGAATGGGATCGAATTGTTGGCAAAGATCATGGCGCAGCACTCGTGGATGAAGGTCGTCTTGATCTCCGGACATCTCGATCAAGAGGTGACCTCAAAAGCCCAGAAGCTAGGAGCTTTTGCGGTTCTCCCCAAGCCCTGCGGCATCGAGGCGCTGAGTGGAACGGTCAAGCTAGCCATGGTGAAGTCAACCGGTGAAAGAGGAGGTGAAATCAATGAAAAAGCTGATGACGATTTCGATGGTGCTCGCCCTTGCCACCGTGATGTTCCTCAGTGTGGGATCGGCTAAGGCCGGCGACCAGCCCGTGTCTCCGGTCATGCAGGCGACGGACGGACAGGGGTCGCCCGCGGAGCCTGAACCTGCACAGGAGGTCCAGACTCCTCAAGTTCAGGAGCCGCAACTCCAGCAGGAGCCGGCCGTCGAACAGGATCAGCCGGCGCCCCAGCAGGGATCAAAGTACTAGAAGGAAGATGGTAGTGGGTTGGTTTGAGCCCTGACCCGGGAGCGGCGCTGCGGCTTCGGTCAGAGACCAGGCCTGAGGGTCACTCTCGCGACGAGCGCGGGAGTGACCCGAAGCCCTTCTTGCTGTAGCCGACGCACGCCCATCGACAGCCCGATATCCCGGACAGATCCCGCTTGACACATTTCAACGGTTCCGCCTCGCCGTGGGCCCGAGCCGTACCCGCCAAACCGACAGGAGCCGACTGTACGAAGACAGCGCCGGACTATGTGCGCGGGGAGAGTAGGGACCAAGGAGAAAAAGTTCTTGACAGAGCGATTTGGTTCCTGTAGATTCGCCTCGTCTTCGTAGCATGCTTTTGTTGTGGAAGTCGAGAGAACCGCGAAAGCTGCTGTATGAAGCCTTCGCGGTTTTTGTTTGTCGGGGCACGGCCCCGAGAGTTCAGATGGAAGGGGGTGAGAGTTTGGTGCGAGTCACAGGTACGGTTAAGTGGTTCAACGATGCGAAGGGCTACGGCTTTATCGCAAGAGAGGACGGCGACGACGTGTTCGTGCACTATTCCGCGATTACTGGGTCGGGATTCCGGTCGCTCAACGAAGGGCAGGCTGTGGAGTTCGACGTCGTGGATGGGCCGAAGGGCAAGCAGGCCGCCAACGTCACGGCGGCAAAGTAAGTCCACGTTCTGCTCAGAACCAGTGCGGCCTCCCGGGGTTTTCTCCGGGAGGCCGTATGCTTTTTGGGGAAAGCGATACGCGCCTTGCCCTAAAAGTTATCTTCGCGCTGGTGGCGAAAGCGGCCGGTGTAGCGGGCCTCGCCGATCGTGCGTTGGAAGATGAACTGGCAAATGGGCAGGCCGGGTGTCACCTCGAGCGGCATCGGGCTGAAGTTGCTGAGCTCCAGACACTGCTTGTTGGCGATGCCCGGCTGCATGAAGCTGGCCGAGACATGGACCAGTAGGCCGAGGCGGGCGAATCGGCTTCTGCCTTCCAGCCAGCCACACAAATGTGGCGCGAGCGTGATCTGCTCCAGCGTAATCCCCAGGACCGTCTCTTGCGGCATAAGCATGAGGCCGCCCGTCACCTGGACCTTCTGCGTGACGGTCTCGTAGTCCGTGTCCTCGGTCACCCGGATGACTTCCCTGGCCTTGCGGAAGACCCGGAACTCCGATCCCAGGTGCAAATCAACCGACGCCGGGCCGACCGCCGTCGGGTCGTACGGGTCGATCCTGATGTGTCCCGCCGCAATCTCCCTCAAGATCTCATCATGCGTGAGAATGCACATTCACAGCCCCTTGTGTTGGGTTATCGGGAAGCCTTTGCAACTATCGCCATAATTGAACCTCCTGTCAACCCTTTCTGATTGGGGCTCGATGGCCACACGCTGCCAGCCTTCGCGTGCGGATGACCTGGTAAGATGGCGCCTGGCGAACGAAACGTTCAGCGGTTGGCGGAGAGGCCGCCTGGCCGGCGGGACCAACGGATCAGCAGCCACAGGCAAAGGATCAGCTTCATGGCGTCAAGGGAGGTGTACGCGAAGTGCAGCCTCCAGAATCGGGTCAGCGCAGGCGGCGCAGGGGCGTGGGACACGAAGTCCAGGCTCCGTCCGAGCGGCACGATAAACCAGTTCAGCAACAACATGACGACGGCGAGCAGGAAGACCGCCGCTGCCCCGATCACGCCCGCGCGGTCGAGCGGCCTGTGGCCGAGCGCGCCTGCCAGGATCACAGCGCCAAGGGCAAGCTGGATGAAGCCCCAGGCGCGAAAATACAGCCTGTTCAGCTCGGAAGACAGATATCGAAGGACGGCACGCGCCTCAAGCTGCCCAAGCGGCGCGATAGCTCGTGAGAACTCAACGGTTGGCGCTGCCAGTAGCCGATCGACCGTGCGGAAATTCTGCGTCGCCACTCCCGCGAGTATCAGGGTGCCCGCAATCCATGCTCCCAGCAGGGTGATGAGCAGAGCTTTCATCATTTGCCTATTACTCCTTTGAGGCTTGTGAGTCCTGAGTGGCCTAGAGTAGAGCACGAACAGGGGCGGAAGACAAGATGGCTGGCTGTAAATCGGCTCGACCCGGTTCAGGTGGGTTCAAGATAACGCGGTGCAAGCGGCCGAGTACTGCCCTCAGGCCGTTGTCTACCTCCTCGCTAACTCTGGGGTCAGGGTCCACAGGAGGTGAAAGCCTCCCTTGGCTTTGGCGAGGCAGACAATAGCCCCCGTCTTCAACCAGAGAATATTTCTCTGAGGATCGCCGACCAGCAGGGCCGAGGCAAGCCGGCTCAGATGTGGCAGGTGCCCCACGAGCATCAGGGGTTCCCTGGCCGCCTCCAGCTCGGTCAGGATTCTCTGCGGATCATCGTGAGGCGCAAGTCCTTCGGTCTCGCGCATGCCGCGCCGTGGCGAGATATGCTCGGCCAGGATTTCGGCGGTCTGTTGGGCCCGGAGCTTGCCCGAATGGCGAATCTCAGCCACCTCGAGCCCCAGCGATGCAAGGTGTCGGGCCGCTCGCTGAACTTCCTCGCGCCCGCGATCACTGAGCGGCCGGGCCGGGTCCTCTGCCCCGGTTTTCGCCTCTCCGTGCCGCACCAAGTAACACTGTAACACTCTTCCTTCGGTCATCGCTACCGC
>JBGPUH010000105.1:0-7483 GCA_041491025.1 Methylomirabilis sp. (SeqCode) | reverse complement strand
CGCCCTCCGTTCAGACCAGGAATGCCAGTGATGAACTCGCCCTGTTGGCCCTTCAAGGACCCCGGGCGCGGGAGATTCTCCAGACACTGACCTCGGTGGAATTGGGAAAGATCACGTACTACTGGTTCGCCGAAGGGAAGGTGCTGGGCATCGACTCTTGCATTTCTCGGACAGGCTACACGGGGGAGGACGGCTTCGAGATCTACCTCCCGTCGCGGCATGCTGCCACCCTGTGGAACGGCTTGCTCGAGGCAGGGGCCCCCGTGGGGCTTCAGCCATGCGGGCTTGGCGCCCGCGATACGTTGCGCCTCGAGGCGAAGATGGCGCTTTACGGTAACGACATCGACGACAAGCACACGGTCCTGGAGGCGGACCTCGGCTGGATTCTGAAGCTGGAGAAGGGGGAGTTCATCGGCCGCGACGTCCTCGCCCGGCAGAAGACAGAAGGGGTCAAGAGGAAGCTGGTCGGGTTCGACATGGTCGGTCGGGGGATCGCTCGCTCGCACTATCCGATTGTGAAGGACGGGAAGCCGATCGGCGAAGTGACCAGCGGCGCGCCTGCGCTATGCCTTGGGAAGAACATCGGGCTCGGATATGTGACGGTTGAGCACGCAGCCATTGGCACCGAGTTCGACATCGTGATCCGGGGCAATCCGGTCTTGGCGAGAGTCGTCCCGACCCCTTTCTACAAGCGCAAGAAGTAAAGGCGTTCATAGTTCATAGTTCAGGGTTCAGAGTTCATAGATAGTGCAGGGCGAAGAGAAGCTGATCGAAAAGCCATCATCGTTCTTCACCTGCGTCGCCTTGGATAACTCGTTGCGCATTTTTCTGGTTCTCACCATGAACGATGAACCATCAACTCTGAACAGTTGTTGGAGGACATTATGATTCCTGAGGGGCTGCACTATACCAAAGAGCATGAATGGGTCAAGGTTGAGGGGGATCGGGGACGGGTCGGGATCACTCACTTCGCCCAGAGCCAGCTCGGCGATGTCGTCTTCGTTGAACTGCCAAAGGTGGGGAGATCGCTGCGTCAGATGGACACCTTCGGAGTGGTGGAGTCGATCAAGGCGGTCTCCGATCTGTACTGTCCTCTGACCGGCGAGGTGCTCGAGATCAATTCCACCCTTGAATCCAAGCCAGAGCAGATCAACGCCGCCCCCTACGGACAGGGGTGGATGATCGTGATCAAGATTGCGAATCCCAAAGAGCTGGGCAATTTGATGACGGCTGAGAAGTATAGAGCCTATCTGGCGGCGGAGGGCCACTGATGCAATACATCCCGAACACCGAGGCAGATTGCCGCGCGATGCTGGATGTTATCGGCGTCCGTTCGAGCGAGGAGTTGTTCGCCGACATCCCCTCCAAGCTCAGACTGAAGCGGGGACTGAACCTGGCGCCGCCGCTCTCCGAGGCCGGGCTGTGGAAACACATGAGGGCGCTGGCCAGCAAGAACGCAGACGTGGATCAGTACTCTTCCTTCCTGGGGGCGGGCGCCTACAATCACTTCCTCCCTGCGGCAGTTTCCCATCTGGTGTTTCGAGCCGAGTTCTATACCGCCTATACCCCGTATCAGCCGGAGATCTCCCAGGGAACGCTTCAGGCGATCTACGAGTACCAGACGCTGATCTGCCAGCTCACCGGCATGGAGGTTGGCAACGCCTCGATGTACGATGGTTCCAGCGCCCTGGCCGAGGCGCTTCTGATGGCTCACCGGATCAATGGCCGCCAGGAAGTCGTGATGCCCCTCGCGGTGCACCCGGAGTACCGAATGGTCTGTCAGACCTACGCCGGCAAGCTCGGGCTTCGGCTGCACGACGTTCCCTCTACTGACCGGGGCACTACCGATCTGAAAGAGGTGAAGGCGGCGCTGTCGGACCGTACATGCTGTGTCGTGGTCCAGAGCCCTAATTTCTTCGGGGCCCTGGAGATGCTCGATGAGATCGCAGAGGCAGCGCATGGCGCCGGCGCCCTCCTGGTGGTGGCTGTGGCGGAAGCGGTGTCCTTCGGGATCGTCAAGTCGCCCGGAGAGTGTGGGGCCGATATCGTCGTCGGCGAAGGCCAATCCTTCGGGAATCACCTCAACTTCGGAGGCCCCTACCTCGGGTTCTTCGCCACGAAGGAGGCCTACATCAGGAGCATGCCGGGTCGCCTGGTCGGGCAGACCGAGGACAAGGCCGGCCGAACTGGCTATGTGCTGACCCTCTCGACCAGGGAGCAACACATCCGGAGGGACAAGGCTACCTCCAACATCTGCACGAATGTGGGGCTCTGCGCCTTGGCAGCGACTGTGCACCTTGCCCTGTTGGGCCGAAGCGGGCTCAGAGAGCTGGCCCTGTTAAACCTCCGCAAAACGGCCTACGCGAAGGCGGCGATCTCCAAGCTGCGCGGGTATGAGGTTCGATTCTCCGGACCGACCTTTAACGAATTCGTCGTGAGGTCGAAAAAGCGGACCCCGGCCCAGGTGAACCGGGCGCTGTTGGCCAAGAAGATCATCGGTGGCCTCGAGTTAGGCCGGTTTTACCCGGACCTTTCTGACTGTCTGCTGATCTGTGTGACAGAACAGAACAGCCGCGAGGAGATCGATGCACTCTGTAAGGCGATGGGAGGTGGGCGATGAAGGACGAGACGATCGGCATCCAAGGGCTGGCGTTCCACGAGCCGCTCTTGTTCGAGCAGGGCTCGCAGGGGCGGCGCGGCTGTTCACTTCCTGAGAACGATGTCCCGGAGGTGAAACCGGAACGGCTGCTCCCCAAGAAACTCCTCCGTCACGACATCCCCGGTTTTCCCGAGCTGTCCGAGGTGGAGGTCGTCCGCCACTTCACCCGGTTATCGCAATGGAATTACGGGGTCGATCTTGGCTTCTACCCCTTGGGCTCCTGCACGATGAAATATAGTCCGAAGATCAACGAGGAGGTCTGGAAGTTGCCCGGCTTTTCGCGCGCGCACCCCTACCAGCCGGAGTCTCTGGCCCAAGGGGCCCTGGAGCTGATGTTTGAGCTGGAGCAGTACCTGGCCGAGGTGAGCGGGATGGACCGCGTATCGCTCCAGCCCGCAGCCGGCGCCCATGGGGAGCTGTTGGGGATGATGTTGATCCGGGCCTACTTGGAGTCCAAGGGAAGCCCGCGGAAGCGAGTCCTGGTCCCCGACTCCGCACACGGCACCAACCCGGCAAGCGCGGCGATCTGCGGCTACCAATGCGTGCAGATCAAATCGGGCCCGAGGGGATACGTGGAACCGCAGGCGGTGGCCGAGGCGATGGACGAGGACGTGGCCGCCATCATGGTGACCAACCCCAACACCCTGGGACTGTTCGAGGAGCAGATCGCGGAGATCGCGAAGATCGTACACAGCAAGGGGGGGCAGGTCTATTGCGACGGCGCCAACCTGAATGCGATCATTGGGATCTCCAGACCGGGCGACACGGGAATCGATGTCCTGCACTTCAACCTCCATAAGACGTTCTCTGTCCCGCACGGCGGCGGGGGTCCGGGCGCCGGGCCGGTCGGGTTGAAGGCACATCTTGCGCCGTTCATGCCGGTCCCGGTTGTCGAGAAGAAGGGAAAGCGATTTGTCCTGAATTACAACCTGCCGTCCAGCGTCGGCAAGGTGCGCGCCTTCTACGGCCACTTCGCCGCCCTCGTCCGCGCCTATGCCTACATCCGCTCACTGGGTCCGTCTGGGTTGCGCCGCGTTGCCGAGGTCTCCGTCATCAATGCCAACTACCTCATGAGCCAGCTCAAGAGTCACTATCATCTCCCTTACGATAAGTTCTGCAAACACGAGTGCGTGTTCTCCGACGCCCGCCAGATCCCGTACGACGTCCATACCCTGGACATCGCCAAGCGACTGATGGACTATGGCTTTCATCCTCCGACCATCTACTTCCCGCTGATCGTCAGGGGCGCCTTGATGATCGAGCCGACCGAAACCGAGAGCAGGGAAACACTCGATCAGTTCATCGCCGCCATGAAGCGGATTGCCGAGGAGGCCGAGCGCGACCCGGAGCTGGTCCGGTCCGCGCCGCACAAGACGAAGGTCTCGCGCCTGGACGAGGTGAAGGCCGCCCGCCAGCCCAATCTCCGTTGGAAAGGAAAAGCTCCTGGTCAGGGAGGATCTTCTGCCGGGTAAGCCCAACAATTGTTTGACGCAAATGGGGTGCGGCATGCCGTGCCCCATTTTTGTTTGTGCCAGCGATCATTGACCGGCTTGTGAGGGGACGGTATACTCGCATAAGGTGCGAGGTGCGAAGTGCGCTTAGAACGTGCGAGGTGCGAGGTCCGGGGTGCGAGGTGCGAAGTCCGAAAGGACAAGTCGGCGAGAATGAACTGGCCAAGAATGATTCGATGACGAGAGTTAGAGGGCGATCATGGCCCTAGAACGGGTCCCAACGGGAATCGAAGGCTTGGATCGGCTCATCGGTGGTGGGCTGGTACGGGGCTCCAGGACACTGGCCTATGGCCCACCGGGCAGCGGAAAGACGGTCTTCGGGATGCAGTTCGCTTGGGAGGGGATTACGCGAGAGGAAGTGGTATCGTACGACTCGCTCGACCGGCCATTCGCATACCTGAGGGGCTACTTCGACTCCTTTGGCTGGAAGATAGGGCCGCATGAATCCCAGGGACGGCTTGTCCCGGTCCAGTCATTCCCGCACTATGCCACCCATCAGAAGGAACCACACATCATCTATTATAACCCCCTCTCGTTGGAAGAAATGCGGACGCTCGGCGCGGAGCTGAGCCGCCGAAAGGTGAAGCGGCTGGTCTGCGGGGATTACACGGAGGGCTTCCGCGCTTCGCTTCCGGTGCAGGAGATCCTGGATATCACCCGATGGACGCTCGCCTGGGCCTTTGAGAATGGGATCACCGGCATAGACCTGATCACGGGGACACCGGGCGACTCTGAGGGGGATCGGATGCGGGCCATGGTCGAGAAGTACGTCAACAACGTCATCTACCTTCGCGTGCGCGATGGACAACGGGAGATGAAGATCCTCAAGATGGAGGCGGCCGACCATCCGCTTGACTGGCTGCCCTTCAATATCACAAAAGATGGCATCGTTCTTTAGCGCGCCGGTTCCACAACCGTTTGGAAATCACTTCCTGTTGGCCGCAATGGCGCTAGTTTCCGAGCGTCAAGTCTCCGGTTCCAGGTTCCGAGTTCCAGGTTCTGGGTTTTCAAGGAAGCGAGCTATGTGTCTCAACTTGGAACTCCGTCAGGAGCGGTGATCCGATGCGTCGGGCACTGACCATCGCCGGCTCTGATTCCGGCGGCGGCGCGGGGATCCAGGCCGATCTGAAAACCTTCGCCGCCCTGGGCGTTTTCGGCACTTCGGCGATCACGTCGGTGACGGCTCAGAACACGGTGGGCGTCCAGGGAGTCCATGACCTCCCGCCGGAGTTCGTCGGCCGACAGATCGATTCTGTCCTCGAGGATATCGCCATTGACGCCGCGAAGACGGGGATGCTCTCCAGCGCCGCAATCATCGAGGTCGTGGCGGAGAAGGTGAGGACGCATCGGATCGAGCGATTGGTCGTGGATCCGGTCATGGTGGCCAAGAGCGGCGCGCCGCTGCTGCGGCCCGATGCCGTGAAGGCACTCATCGAGTGTCTCCTCCCGCTTGCTCTCGTTGTCACGCCGAACATCCCGGAGGCCGAGGCGCTGTCAGGGATCACGATTTCCGGAGTCGACGGGATGCGGCAGGCGGCCCGGAAGATCCATGGTCTCGGCCCGATGTACGTCGTGGTCAAGGGAGGACATCTTCCCGGTCACGCTATTGATCTGCTATTCAACGGGAGCACCTTCACTGAGCTTGGTGCGGAGCGGATCGATACACCTCACACTCACGGGACCGGGTGCGTCTTTTCTGCGGCCATCGCTGCGGAGCTGGCGAAAGGCAGACCGGTCTCCGAGGCAGTTGCTGCCGCCAAACGCTTCGTCACTGCTGCCATCCGTCATGGCTTTCGGCTCGGGAAGGGACACGGCCCGACTGATCCGATGGCGGCTGCTCATGGCCCTGTCCAGGCCTGATGCACGTTCGAGCCCTGCACTCCTGGGACGTGTCACCGCAAGAGGCGATAGCGATCCAACGGCGGCTTCGCTCCCGCCTTCGACTGAAGGGGGACGGACCTTTTGCCACTGTCGCCGGGATAGATGTCTCGTACGATGACGCCTCAAAACTGATGTTCGCCGGGGTCGTCGTCATGAGTGGCGACGGCCGAGAGGTGCTGGAAACCGCCACAGCGGCCCTTCGTGCTCGCTTTCCGTATATCCCGGGGCTGCTTTCGTTTCGGGAGACGCCCGCGGTCATCAAGTCCTGGACCAAGCTCAAGGCGCTGCCGGACTGCCTGATCTGCGACGGTCACGGCCTCGCTCATCCCCGCCGGTTTGGGCTCGCCTGCCATCTGGGGCTTTTACTCGGTCGGCCTTCGATCGGCTGCGCCAAGAGCCTCCTGGTGGGTACGTACCGGCAGCCAGGGAAACGTCGCGGAAGCCTCGAGCCCCTCTTCGATCGCGGCGAACAGATCGGCGCTGTGCTCCGGACACGACATGGGGTTGCGCCGGTCTTCGTCTCCCAGGGCGATCGGATCAGTCTGGATGCTGCCGTGCAGACGGTGCTGAACACCTGCACCGGCTATCGGCTCCCCGAGCCCACGCGGCGTGCCCACCTCCTGGTCAACGAAATGAGGCGTCAGGAGAGATCAAGGATGAGCGCCGTTCGATGACGCGCCAGATGCTGGAGCGACTTCGAGACCACACCTTTCGCCGACTGCCCCGGCTGCGAATCCGCGGCGAGCGCTCCGCTCTGGCCTTCATCAATGAGGTTGGTTTCTGCTCCACATTCCATCGCGTCCGCGAGCCGCTCCCCTGTCTGTGGGTGGCCGTCTGCGGGCAACGCAACCCCCGCTTCCCCAAACATACCCACAGCGACCCTTCCGTTGGACTCACCTGGCTGTTGAAGGACGTCCTGCCGGCAAAGAAACAGGTCTATTACGGCAAGCTGCTCAAGGGACGACCAACCTTGATCTCCCTTTCCTGCTTTCCCGCCTTCTTCCACCTCATCCGCGGCAACAAGGGGAGTGGCGACTACCTGGGTGATTACCGGGCGGGCCTCATGACCAGGACGGCCAAGGTTGTGATGGATACGCTCCTGGAGTGTAGTCCTCAGTACACGCCGGATCTCCGCGGGGCCTGCCGGATGAAAGCCCCAGAGCAGACCCGTGAATTCGAGCGCGCGATCGGTGAGTTGCAGCGCGGCTTCTGGATCGTGAAGACAGAGGAACGGTATGAGCCATCGTTCAGCTATCGGTGGGACCTGCTGGATCATTGGCTGGAGGATCACGCGGCGGCGGCGCGGAAGCTCGATCGGGCCGAGGCCGCCTATCACCTGATCCGAACACACATTGAAGCTGTTTACTACAGCCGGCCGGACTTGATCGGCAGGCTCTTGAATCTTCCGCCCGGCGAGGTGACGGCTGGTCTT